>JAFVHC010000342.1 GCA_017474705.1 Bacillota bacterium | reverse complement strand
GAACGGCGCTGAGTGCGAACCGTACATCACCGTCGACCATCAGAACATGCTGACGCACGCCCAGGAGATCGTGGACGGCGTTAAGGCAGTTCTGCACTGGCTGGAGATCGAAAGAGCCTTCATCGGCATCGAGACCAACAAGCCCGACGCCATCAAGCTCTTCAAAGACCTCCTGAAGGACGAAAAGAACATTTCCGTCGCGGAGCTGCGCCAGGTCTATCCGCAGGGCGCAGAACGCGTCATCATCTATGAGACGACCGGCCGCCACCTGATCGCAGGCAAGCTGCCCGCAGACGTAGGATGTATCGTGTCCAACGTCACGTCCGTTCTCAAGATGCAGCAGTTCCTGGCCACCGGCATGCCCCTGGTCTCCAAGGCCATGACGGTAGACGGCAACGCCGTTGCTGACCCCAAGAACGTGGAAGTGCCCATCGGCACCCCGCTGTGCGACGTCATCGAATTCTGCGGCGGCACCAAAGCGGAAGTCAAGAAGATCGTTCTGGGCGGACCGATGATGGGCCGCGCCATCCCCAAGGACGAATACGGCGTCATGAAGGGCAACAGCGCCATCCTGTGCTTCGACGAGACCGCAGGCACCCAGCTGCCCGACACCGCATGCATCAGCTGCGGCCGCTGCGTACGCGGCTGCCCGATGAACCTGATGCCCACCAAGCTGGCAAAGGCTTGGGAACGCCAGGACATCGACACCCTCAGAGAGTACGACGTCACCACCTGTATGGAATGCGGCTGCTGCTCTTACTCCTGCCCGGCGAGAAAACAGCTGAGCTTCGAGATCAAGCTCGCGAAGACCTGGGTCATGGGAGAAGACAGAAAGGCTGCGGAAAAGGCCAAGGCCGAGGCGGAAGCCGCCAAGGCTAAGGAAGAAGCAGAAAAGAAGGAAGGAGGAGAAAAGTAATGAGCACCAAGCACACAAATCTGATCGTATCCTCCGCTCCTCACGTAAATAACCCGGTCGATACCAGGAGCATCATGAGAGACGTCGTGATCGCTCTCTGCCCGGCGCTTCTCGTCTCCATCTACGTATTCGGAGCAAGAGCGCTCATCATGACTGCTGTCTGCGTCGCAGCCTGCGTCATCTTCGAAGGCGCTACCAGAAAGCTGCTGAACAGACCCCAGACCATCGGCGACTGGTCCGCAGTCGTTACCGGCGTCATCCTCGCCTTCAACCTGCCCGTCACGCTGCCGATCTGGATGGCCATCATCGGCTGCTTCGTGGCGATCGTCATCGTCAAGCAGGTGTTCGGCGGCCTTGGCGAAAACTTCGCGAACCCCGCGATCGTAGGACGTATCGTCCTGTTCATCGGTTTCGCGACTCCGATGACCAACTGGGCAGTCACTTCCCGCATGAGCTCTGTCATCCGCGAGAACGCTGCCGACGCCGTCACCGGCGCCACCCCGCTGGGACTGCTTGCTTCCGGCAAGCCCGTTCCCTCCAACCTGGACATGTTCCTGGGCACCATCAACGGCTCCATGGGCGAGATCTCCGCGATCGCTCTGCTGATCGGCGGCTGCTACCTGCTCTGGAGAAAGGTCATCACCTGGGAGATCCCCGTGGCATTCCTGGGCTCCATGGTCGTCATGGCAGTCCTGATGCATCAGGATCCCGTCTTCCATATCTTTGCAGGCGGCGCGATGCTCGGTTCTATCTTCATGGCGACCGACTACGTCACGTCCCCGATCACCGGCAAGGGTAAGATCATCTTCGGCATCGGCTGCGGCGTTCTGACCATGCTCATCCGCGTATTCGGGTCCTATCCCGAGGGCGTATCCTTCGCCATCCTGCTGATGAACATCATGACCCCGCACATCGACCGCTGGACGAGAACGCACATCAACGGTGTAGACAGAAAGGCGGTGAAGAAGTAATGGAAAAGAAGAACATGCTGGCTCCGACTATCGTTCTGGTCTGCATCTGCCTCGTAGCTTCCATGCTGCTGGCAGCCACTTTCCAGATCACGAAGCCTATCATCGACGATATCAACGTCCGCATGGCGAACGAATCCAGAGCGGAAGTTCTGCCTGAGGCAGACGGCTTCACGCAGGTGGATGCCGAGCTGCTGGACGGCGTCACCGAAGTCTACAAAGCGGACAACGGCGCCGGTTACGTCATCACCTCCGCGTTCAAGGGCTTTGGCGGCCTCGTTACCGTCATGACCGGTATGGACGCAGATGGCGTGATCCAGAACATCAAGGTCACGGACGCTTCCAACGAGACCCCGGGTCTGGGCTCCAAGACCACGCTTCCCGACCACACGAACAAGTTCCAGGGCGTAAGCGGCACTATCACCAGCGATAAGGCCAGCACCGAAGGAACTTACATCGCACCGGTCACCGGCGCAAGCTATTCCTCTAAGGCTGTGTTCAACGCAGTTTCTGCTGCGCTGGCGCAGTATGCAGAGATCGGAGGTGCCTTCTAATGGAAAACAAGAAGAGCAAACTCAGCATCTTTACCAACGGTTTTATCAAGGAAAACCCGATCCTGGTCCTGGTCCTGGGTACCTGCCCCACGCTGGCAGTATCCACCATGGCCTCTAACGGCATCGGTATGGGACTGTGCGTAACCTTCGTACTGTTCTTCTCCAACATCTTCATTTCCGCGTTGAAGAAGGTCATTCCCGATCAGGTCCGCATCCCGTGCTACATCGTCGTTATCGCAACGTTCGTATCCGTGCTGCAGATGCTGCTGCAGGCGTACCTGCCCAACCTGAACAAGCCTTTGGGTCTGTACGTACCCCTGATCGTAGTTAACTGCATCATCCTGGGCCGTGCGGAAGCGTTCGCCAACAAGAACAGCGTTGTAGACTCCGCGCTGGACGGTCTGGGCATGGGCCTGGGCTACACCTGCGCGCTCACCATCATGGCCTGCATCCGCGAACTGCTTGGTGCAGGAACTATCTTCGGCCACGTCGTGACCGCAAATCTGTTCAGCCCGATGTCCATCTTCGTGCTGGCTCCCGGCGGCTTCTTCACCTTCGGCTGCATCATCGCAGCTCTGAACAAGCTCACCAAGGGAAGAGTCAAGGAAAAGCAGGCTGCCAACAAGTGCCTGGGCTGCCCTGGCGCATCTGTCTGCAGCAAAGTTGAAGAGGGAGGCTGCTAACCATGAAAGAAATGTTAATGATCATTATGGCAGCTGTCCT
>JAFVHC010000341.1 GCA_017474705.1 Bacillota bacterium | reverse complement strand
TCAACACGCTGGTCATCGCCATCTGGAAGATCGTCACCTTGATCATCTTCCCGCTGATCCTGGCTCTGATGCTCAATGAAGTCCGCAACAAAGCCTTCAAAAAGTCGGTCCAGACATTGACCTACATCCCGTACTTCCTGTCCTGGGTCATCCTGGGCGGTATCTTGATCGACATTCTCTCTCCCACAAGCGGTATCCTGAACAAGGTCATCGTTGCGCTTGGCGGCGAACCCATCTACTTCCTCGGCGAGAACAAGTACATCCGCGGTGTCCTGATCATTTCCAACGTCTGGAAAGAAGTCGGATACAACACCGTCATCTATCTGGCAGCCTTGGTGGGCATCGACCAGTCCCTGTATGAGGCCTCCTCCATCGATGGAGCGAACCGCTTCCAGCAATTGCTGCACATCACGATCCCCGGCATCATGCCGATGATCCTGCTGACCACCATTCTGGGTCTGGGCAACGTCCTGAACGCCGGTTTCGACCAGGTGCTCAACTTGTACAGCCCGATCACCTATGAGAAGGCCGATATCCTGGACACCTTCGTATACCGCATCGGTCTGCGTCAGCTGCAGTACAGTGTTTCTACCGCCATCGGTCTGTTCAAGTCCGTGGTCTCCTTCATACTGATCTCAGTATCATTCAAGCTGGCAACGAAATATGCCAACTATGAAATCTTCTAAGGGGGTGGGATCATGGCGAATAAGAATAAAATCAAAACGTCCGCAGGCCGCAAGACCTTCGTATGCATCAACACCATCCTTCTGACCTGTGTCATGGTGCTGGCCCTCTTCCCGATCCTGAACATCCTGGCGCTGTCCTTCAGTTCCAACTCCGCGGCAGCCGCCGGCTGGGTCACCATTTTCCCGGTCGATTTCACCCTGGATTCTTACAAGTATATCCTGGAAAAACCGGCATTCTTCACCGCCTTCGGTGTTTCCGTGGTCCGCGTCATTCTGGGTTCCGCGATCAGCCTGACCGTCAATTTGCTGGCTGCCTACGCCATGTCCCAGAGCGAGATCCACTTCCACGCCCGGAAGGTATATCGCTGGATCTTCCTGATCACCATGATCTTCAATGGCGGTATGATCCCGACGTTCATGGTCATCAAGATGGTCGGTGTGTACAACACCATCTGGGCTTTGGTCCTGCCGACCGCCGTCCAGACCTTCAACATCATCCTGATGCAGAACTTCTTCAAGAGTCTGCCCTACTCTTTGACTGAGTCCGGCCAGCTCGATGGAGCGAACCATTTCCAGATCCTCTGGAAGATCGTACTTCCCATCTCCAAGCCTTCTTTGGCCACGGTCGGTCTGTTCACCATCGTCGGCCACTGGAACTCCTGGTTCGATGGTATGATCTACCTGAGCGATCCCAACAAATATCCTCTGCAGACCTACCTGCGCAACATCATCCAGTCGGTCGATGCTTCCAAGCTCGATCTGACGACGGTCGATGCCATGAACAAGGTATCTCAGCGTACCGTGACCGCGGCGCAGATCTTCATCGCGATCGTGCCGATTATGCTCATCTACCCGTTCCTGCAGCGTTATTTCATCACCGGTATGACACTGGGTTCTGTAAAAGAGTAATGTTTCGTTCTGCTGTATGATCCCCCGGCCCATGATCGGTACCGGGGGATCATGCTTTATATGCGCACAGGGCTTTATAAACCGCAGGATCTGTGCTATGCTGATACAAAGGAGAACGGCATTATGTATAGTTTATTGATCGTTGACGACGAACGTATGGCACGGGAATCCGTGCACAGTCTGCTGGCGACCCAGGAGGACCTGGAGCTGGAGCTTATGATGGTCGACTCCGCCATTAAGGCGGTCTCGGTCCTGGAGACCGAGCGTATCGATATCACGATCATGGATATCAATATGCCCCAGATGACAGGATTGGAACTGTATTCCGTCGTCCGCCAGAAATGGCCGCAGTGCAAGGTCATCTTTCTGACCGGCTACTCAGAATTCGATTACGTGTATCAGGTCCATAAACACGCCCGGTATGTCCTGAAGGGAGACCGGGAGGAAGTCCTGCTGGAGGCCGTGCGGGAAAGTATCCGTGAGATCGAGCGGGACATGCTCCTGCAAAGGACCGTTGACATCGATCCGGAATTCAAGAAACGCGCCGGACATGAGCGGGCCAGTGTCTTCCTGACGGAGCTCATCGATGGGTATGTTCCCATGCAAGAAGTCAATAATGAGCTCCTGCGTGATATGAGCATCCTACTGGACTATCGCAAACCGGTCTTCCCTTTACTGATCCGCTGCGGTGCCATCCTGGAACGTTCTTACCAGCGCAGTCTCACCCTCTGTGTCCAGATCTACCAACTGTTGGAACGGTATTTCGGCAAGAACGCCACGATCTCCATCAATTTCTATAAGAAGGTCAACCTGTTTCTGATGGTTCAGCCGGACGAACCCTTGGCGGAGGCGGCAGAAGTCCGCCGTCTGGCTTCCATGTGTTCCTTGTTCCAGAACGCATTGCAGCTCAATGCCGATACCGACGCGCGGATCCTGATCGCGGATCGTTCCTATGCATTCACACAGGCGATCGGTCTTTTCTTCCGCATGCTGGACCGGATCGGCAGCGTGCAGCCCGGTGATACGCAGATCCAGTCTTTGGAGGAGACAACAGAGTCCCTGCAGCGGGAAGACGTCCTTAGGTCCTTGCTGCAACTGGAGCGCACGGTAGAAGACGTGGGCTTCGAGAATATCAAGGATGCTTTCACTGGCATCCATGGACCGGTGGAATTCCGCAACTGGCAGGAAGCGATCGAACAGTTGAACGATCTGTCCCGTCAGGCGACCGACCGCAGCGAGCAAGCCCGCGGTCAGCAGGAGGAACGACTGGTCACCCGGATCAAACGGTACATCGACTCCCATCTGAAAGATGGTCCCTCTTTGACTGACATCGCTGATCATTACCATTTCAGCCGTGAATACCTACTGCGTGTGTTCAAGAAAGAAGAAGGCGTCACCATTCTTTCCTACATCAACGATCTGAAGCTGGACAAGGCCAAAGCCCGACTGACCGGGACCTCGATGCAGGTCCGCGAGATCGCTGAAGATCTGGGCTTCAGCAGCACTGCTTACTTTATCCGCTTTTTCAGGACCAAGACGGGCATGAGCCCGCAGGCCTGGCGGGATCAACATAGTAAAATCTAACAAGGAGGTATCTGCATGCCATCCCCATTCCCCTTCCCCATTACCGAAAAACACTTTGTCGGCCTGCCGGTCCGGCAGCAGAAGGAACTGGGCTATGACCCGGCGCAGGAAATCGTGCCGGCCTGGTTCGGTTTCAAAACGACCATCGACACGGTCCCGGAGACCTGCTTGGTCGACGTTTCCGGCCGCAGCCAGTTCAAGTTCTTTGTGAACGGACAAAGCCTGCTGTTCGGCCCCTGCCGCGGCCGCAAGGAGATCGCGTACTACGACACGCTGGATATCGCGCCGTACCTTGTCCCCGGTGAGAACCGCATCCTGATGCAGGTCGTTTCCTACCCGGAAAACCCGGAGAGCCGCCTGGTCGGTCCGAACTACTGCTATGGTGATAATGGTGGTCCGGCCGTCATGCTGGAAGGGACCATCGGTGATAAAGGCCCCGGCGAACCGGACAACTGGGTCGTCTGGTTGGACCGCAGCATGCAGTTCAACAATGATCAGGTCTTTCTGGCCGGCGCCATGGAAGATGTGGACGGCCGCATCGAGAACCCGCTCTTCGGCGATGACTGGAGTGCTCTGCCCGTGGCCGATCACGTACAGCCCATGTCCTACGACCCCTTCGGCTGCCGTCACGGCAAGATCTTCCAGCCCCGTCCCATCCAGAAACTGTATCGTAGACCTAAGTCGATCCCCGGCTGGGGGGCCTGCACCGTCGCACCTGGCGCGACAACCAGTTTCGTGCTGGACGCCGGGAGGCTTACCACGGCCTACTTCCGCATCGGTTTTGCCGGCGGCCGTGACGCTAAAGTCCGCCTGACCTACGCGGAAAGCTACTTCCAGAAGGATGAAAACGGCAGACCTTACAAGGGTGTGCGTGATGACGCCTCCGGCTATATCGATGGTATCCACGACACTTACATCGTCAGCGGTACCGAAGGTGAGGTCTATGAGCCGTTCCGGTTCCGGAC
>JAFVHC010000340.1 GCA_017474705.1 Bacillota bacterium | reverse complement strand
TTGATCCTCGTCGTATCATGGTCGGCGCTGTTGAAGTAGTGGATCTTCCCTGTGCCGATCAGCCGGTGCTGGACCGCCCGGAGCGCCTTGGGGGAACCGCCGCCCACCATCAGCGTCCGGCCATAGAGGTCCTCTTCGCGGATCAGGTTCTTTTCCGCCAGGGGATCATCTCGGTTCGCAATCAGGTAGATCCGGCTCTCGAAGAGGTCGTGGACCTGGATGCCGGGCACCTGCCTCGTCTGCTCCTTCAGGGCAAAGACCATATCCGTTTCATTCCGAAGAAATGCCTCCATGCTGTTCTCATACTGAAAGACCGGGGTGATCTGCACGTTCGGCTCGGTCTCCGCAAACAGGCGTATGGCTTCCGGAAGAAAGTAAACGGCCTGCCAGACCATCAAGCCGATGGAGATGCTGTCCTGATACTTGGCGCTGAAGTTCTGTCCCTGTTCGATGGCGCGCTTCAGGTCTTCCCGCATACCGGTCAGGAAGGAAACGAACTGCGCTCCGGCCGGCGTCAGCGCAGCGCCTTTGCCGCTCCGCTCAAAGACGGCGAAGCCGATCTCCTCCTCCAGCAGCTTGATCTGATAGGAAAAGGTGGGCTGGCTAACGAACATATTGTCGGCTGCCCGGCTGAAATTCAGCGTCCGGGCAAGCTCGATACAATAATCGATCTGTTTTGTGGTCATGACCTGCTCCTGCTATTTAAAAGTTAAATCAAGTATAGCATGTTTCGATTGGACTTTGCAATATATCCTTGGTAGAATAAAGCCAGAAAAAGAAACGACCACCCAACCGAATCAGAACAACAGGAGGAACCAACCATGGCCAAAACACTGATCGCATTTTTTTCCAGAGCGGGTGAGAACTACTACGGCGGCGCGATGCGCTACGTGAAGGTCGGCAACACGGAGATCGTTGTAAACGGGATGAAAGAACTGATCGATACCGACACCTTCAAGATCGAAATGAAGAACCCCTATTCCCCGGTCTACATGACCTGCATCGAGGAAGCGAAGAAGGATCTGCGGGCGAAGGCAGACCGGAGCTGGTTTCCCTGCCCGAGAGCATCGACGAGTATGATACCGTCGTTCTGGCCTATCCCAACTACTGGGGCACGATGCCCATGGCGGTCTTCACCTTCCTGGAGGCCTTCGATTTCACAGGCAAGACGATCCTGCCCCTGTGCACCAATGAGGGCAGCGGCATGGGCGGCAGCGAGCGGGACATCAAAAAAGCCTGCCCCGGCGCAGATGTAAAGAAGGGTCTTTCCATCACCGGAAGCCAGGCAGCGAATGCAAAAGCGAGTGTGCAGAAATGGCTTTCCGCCAATGGACTGCTCTAATGTCAGAAAGGAGACCAACATGGAATACATCGTACTGAACAACGGGATCAAATGCCCGGTCGTGGGCATCGGCACCTTTATGCTTTCCCCGGCAGACGCGGAGAACAGCGTCCGGGAGGCACTGAAAATGGGCTATTCTCTTGTAGATACCGCCAACGCCTACGTCAACGAGCGCGCCGTCGGCAGGGGCATGAAGGCCAGCGGCGTCAAGCGGGAGGATATCTTCCTTTCTACCAAACTCTGGCCCAGCGAATATGAGAACGAGAACGCGGTGGACGAGACCCTGGAGCGCCTGGGCGTGGACTATGTGGACCTGCTCTACATCCATCAGCCCGCAGGCAACTGGCTTGCAGGCTACCGGCAGCTGGAAAAGGCGTACAAAGAAGGCAAAGCAAAGTCCATCGGCATCTCCAACTTCGAGGGCAAATATATCGAAGAGCTGGAAACCAAATGGGAGATCGCGCCGCAGTTCATCCAGGTGGAGGCGCATCCCT
>JAFVHC010000339.1 GCA_017474705.1 Bacillota bacterium | reverse complement strand
GATTCCTCCGGCGTAATGCCGCGAGGGTTTTCTTTTATATAAGCGAAGACCGCTTTTTCGCCCTGCAGCGGGTCGAAATCCGGCTCATCCATCAAAGTACCGCCGTAGTCGAAAAGGATCATCTTGGGCATCATGCGTCTGTCCTTCCCAGCGCGAACTGGCTGTTATACAGTTCCGCATAGAATCCGCCTCGTTTCAGCAGGCTCTCATGATCGCCCTGTTCCACGATGCGGCCGTCCCGCATGACCAGGATGATATCCGCCTCCTGGATGGTGGACAGGCGGTGTGCAACGATAAAACTGGTACGGCCCTGCATCATCTTCGCAAAGGCCCGCTGGATGCGGATCTCCGTGCGGGTATCGATGGAAGACGTGGCTTCGTCCAGGATCAGCATGGGCGGCAGCGCTAGCATCAGCCGTGTGATGCACAGAAGCTGCTTCTGTCCCTGGGACAGGCCGCCTCCCTCTTCGCCGATCACCGTATCATACCCCTGCGGTAGGCGCCTGATGAAGCTGTCCGCATGGGATGCCTTTGCCGCTGCGATCATTTCATCCTCAGTGGCATCCGGCTTGCCGAACACGATGTTCTCACGGATCGTGCCGGCCTTCAGCCAGGTCTCCTGCAGGACCATGCCATATTGAGACCGCAGGTCCTTGCGCGTTGCTTTCTGAACGTCCGTGCCATCCACATAGATCGCGCCTTTCTGCGGATCATAGAAGCGCATGAGCAGGTTGATCATGGTGGTCTTGCCGCAGCCTGTCGGTCCAACGATAGCCACCCGCTGGCCAGGTGCAACTTTCAGGTTAAAGTTTTCGATCAACCGCTGCTCCGGAACATAGGAGAAGGAGACGTTCTCGATCTCGACGCGGCCTTCTGCCCGGCGCACACCATTCTCATCCACAGAACCCAGCGCTTCCGCCGGATCAGCATCCGGTGTCTGCGGCTCTTCTTCGATCAGTTCAAAGAGACGGGCCGCGCAGGCAAGCGCGTTCTGCAGTTCGGTCACTACACCGGAGATCTCATTGAAAGGCTTGGTATACTGGTTCGCGTAGCTTAAGAAAGCAGACAGCTGTCCGATCGTCAGCAGGCCTCTTAAGGCCGAGAACGCACCCACGACGCCGACGCCGGCATAGACCAGACTGTTGACGAAACGTGTCGCCGGATTGGTCAAAGAGGAAAAGAATGTAGCGCGCAGGGAATATCTGCGCAGCCGCTCGTTGACTTCAGCGAACCGGCTGATGGCCGCTTTCTCGTGTCCGAAGGCCTGCACTACCTTCTGACCGCCGATCATTTCATCGATCAACGCCGTCTGCTCGCCGCGGGTCTCCGACTGCAGGCGGAACATGGTAAAGGTACGCTTCGCGATGAACGCAGCTACGAACAACGAGATCGGCGTGATCACCACTACGACGATGGTGATCAGCCAGTTAACCGACAGCATGAAGCCCAAAGTCCCGATGATGGTCAGGACACCGGTGAACAACTGGGTGAAACCCATCAAAAGGCCGTCCGCGAACTGGTCCGCATCCGCGATGACCCGGCTCACGATCTCGCCGGTGGGGTGCGCGTCGATGTAGGACAGTGGCAGGACCCCGATCTTGCGGAAGGCGTCCCGGCGCACGTCGCGCACGATATTGTATGTCAGACGATTGTTGCAAATATTCATGACCCACTGCGCCGCGGCCGTGATCACGATGATGATGCCGCCGCGTAGGAGGATGGGCTTTAGCTTGTCAAAGCTGACCCTGCCGGGCGCAGCGATATGGTCCACCGCCTGACCGATCAGGATCGGGATGTACAGGGTGAGCACAACGGTGACCGCCGCCAGCAGGATGGATCCAATGAGATACACACGATAGGGGCGGATCGCCCGCAGCACCTTACGCAGGGTCTCTTTCTGAGAGGAGTTTATGACTGTCATCACGCACCTACCTCCTCCTTTTTCGGGAACTGGGAGTAATAGATCTCTTTATAGACCTCGCATTTCTCCAACAATTCCTCATGGGTACCCAGGCCGACCTGCGCACCATCATCCAGGACCAGGATCTGATCCGCATGCATGATGGAAGATGTCCGCTGCGATACGATGAAGGTCGTCGGTTTGGGATCCAGGTGCTCAAGTGCCTGTCGCAGCTTCGCGTCCGTAGCGAAGTCCAGCGCAGAAGCACTGTCGTCCAGGATGAGAATCTCAGGCTGCCGGACCAACGCACGGGCGATGGTCAGACGCTGTCTCTGTCCACCGGACAGATTGCGGCCATTCTGTTCGACCACAGCATCCAGTCCGCCCTCTTTCTGGTCCACGAATTCTTTCGCCTGCGATATCTCGAGCGCCTTCTGCAGTGCTTCCTCCGACGCGTCCGGATTGCCCCAAAGCAGGTTCTCCCGGATCGTCCCCTGGAACAATTGTGCTTTCTGCGGCACCAGACCGATCTTCGCGCGCAGCGCTTCCTTTAAATAATACTGGACCGGCTGTTCTTCCACGCGCACCTCACCATCGGTCGCATCATAGAAACGCGGGATCATGTTGATGACAGAAGTCTTTCCGGAGCCGGTACCGCCGATGATACCGATGGTCTGCCCTTTCATGACTCTGAGATTGATATCGGTCAAAGCCTCCGCGCCGGCCCCGGGATAGGTCAGGCAGGCATGCTGGAAGGCCACCACCGTGTCCGGTGTCAACGAAAAAGCACCGGCGGGCAGCACTGTCGTGTTTTCACCCAGTGTGCCGAACGTTTGGGACGGTTCGATATCCAGCACGGCCTGCACGCGGTTCGCACAAGCCAGTGCTTTATTGATCTGGATGATCAGGTTGGCCAGTTTGACCAGTTCGATCAGGATCTGTGACATATAGTTGACCAGAGCGATCACCTGCCCTTGCGTCAGGATGCCTCGGTCGACCTTGATGGCACCGCTCCACAGCAGCACCAGAGTCGCCGCATTGATGATCACATAGGTGACCGGGCTCATGATCGCCGAGATCCTTCCCACATACAGCTGCAGGTTCCACAGGGTCTCATTCTTGGTATCGAAGTCCTCGGCCTCCGCCGCTTCCTTGTTGAACGCCCGGATGACCCGGCTGCCGGTGAGATTCTCTCGCGTGATGCCCAGAACATCGTCCAGTGCAGACTGCACCTTTCTGAACAGCGGAATGGAGACCAACATCACCCCAAAGACCACCACGGAAAGCAGCGGGATCGTGACCACGAAGATCAGAGCAGCCCGCGCATTGACGGTAAAGGCCATGACCATGGCACCGAATACGATGAACGGTGAGCGCAAAAGCAGACGCAGCGCCAGGTTCAGTCCATTCTGGATCTGGTTGATGTCGCTGGTCAGCCGGGTGATGAACGTGGCTGTCCCGGTATGATCCTGATCCGCATAGGAAAGCTCCTGAATATGGGAGAACAATGCATGCCGGACCTTTGAAGAGAAGCCTACGGCCGCTTTTGCGGAGAAATATTGGGCTGTGAATGCACAGATCATGCCAACGAGCGCCAACGCGACCAGTACACCGCCCATTTTGAAGATCATGCTCTTATCGCCGGCAGCAATACCTTTGTCGATGATCGCCGCCATGACCAGCGGTACGATCAAGTCGAAGGATGCCTCCAGCAGCTTGAACAGTGGTCCCAGAATGGATTCAAGCTTGTATTCTTTCAAATATACGATCAGTTTTTTCATGGATCGTACTCCTTACGATGTAGTCAGATCGAGGATGTCGTAGATCTCATGCAGATCCCGGATCTCATAGTCGATGTGCGGCCGCTCTGCCGTTTCGTCCACCGCAGCGCCTGCAGCGACTTCGGGATGATACCAGCAGGTACGGATCCCTGCATTGACACCGCCCCGGATATCGCTGGTCAATGAATCTCCGACGATCAGGATCTCGTCTTTACGGATCCCTGGGACATCCGCTTCCAACCGTTCAAATACCGGGATGAAGAATCTGGCGTCCGGCTTCTCGAATCCGATCTGGTCCGAGATGAAGGCACCGTCCAGAAGTTGATCCAGACCTGACCGTTCAAGTTTCTTGGTCTGGGCGGCCAAGGTCCCGTTGCTGGCGCCGTACTGCGGGATCCTGCCCTTCAGGTCTGCCACGATTTGGTCCGCTTCATCACAGAAAACGATGGTATCCCCCAGGGCGAGCTGGTACTTTTTGTTGAAAGCAGCCGCCACCCCCGGATCCACGCCGATCACAGAGAAGAAATCCTCGAACCGCCGCACCAGGATCTGCGGTTTTTCCATCTCACCGCGTTCCAGTTTTTTCCAGTACGCATCGTTGATCTCTGCGTAGGTGGCGAGCATTGCATCTGTGCAGTCACCAAACCCATATTCCGCAAACAAGGTTTGGATCGCGGCCTTCTCCGCAGCTTTGAAGTTCAATAACGTTCCATCCACGTCCCAAAGCAAAGCCCGGATCATGCTCCTGCCTCCATCAAAAGGCTGGGAAAGTCCTTGCGGAACCGCTCTTTATCTTCTTCGGACAGTTCCAGATACAACCGCACGTTCTCCATGCTCATATTGCCGATGGAGAACAAAAGTTCCGTGAAGTCTTTTTTGTTATACCCAAACTCTGCTTCCCAGTCGCAGAGTTTTTTCATACCATAGTAATAGCAGGTAAAGTAGCCGGGCGTGTTCAACTGCGACTGCACCTGACCTCGGGCAACATGTCGGGCGAAGCCCAGCTCATCCATGTACAGTCGGGTGGCATCTTCCACGGACTTTCCAAAATAGAAAAGCATCAGATCTGCTTTGATACGCACCGAAGTATGATGTCTGCGGTAGGCTACGAACAGAGGGAACCAGGGGTCTTCACCAAAGATCCACTCGAACGCCCGCTCCGTACGATGGGCCGTTCCTTCGATCAGCGGGATATGCTTGGCACCGATCTTCAATGTCTGCGGCAGCGGATCTGTGATCGCGCGCACGAACTGCACATGATGCCCGGGGTAGGTCTCATGCATGGCGTTCATCTTGATCCATCCATCGGTGATCTGCTGATAATTATACTGGTTCAGGAACATCTGACCGACGATCGGCCTCTGGTGGACGTCTCCATTTTCATATCCACCCCAGGGATAGGATTCCCTGAGCTGCGAAGGGACCTTCAGACAGACGCACTGCTCATCCTCCGGCAAGTCCACATATTCATGGGCCAATGCGCGGGTACGGGCAAGATAGACTTTGGCTCGGGCGAACATTTCTTCCGGGCTGTCACACGGACCCGCATACTTCCACAACAGTTCATTGGCCGCCCCCACCGTCTGCGGCAGTGGTTCATCCACACCTGCCTGACGGATGGCACGGGCCGCACATTCCAGCACGTCCGCACGTGTTTTCTCGATCTCCTGCTCATACCAGGCCTGCAGTTCGTCCAATTCGACACCAAGCTTGTCATGAAGGAGGCGGCGATACTCATCTTCTTCCATCTGGACAAAGCGCTCCGCATCCGGCACCTGTTCTACTGCAGGAGCCGTTTCCGTGATCAGTTCCGCGCGAGCCCAGGTCTGCCACTCCAGCATGCGATCTGCCAGTTCAGACAAGGCATGCTTTGCCTGGTCGACCGCTTCTTCTCCCAAGGGAGTGAACCAGTCCGGCACTTCCTCCTCGATCCAACGGAGATCCTGCGCCGCGAAAGTCAGTCCATCCGCCCAGCGGATCAAGTCCTTCCGGGCTATATCTTTCATGAACGGACGCACCGTCTCCCATATGGTTTGCTGGTTCTTGGCACGCAGCAGAAAGTCCTGGAACCGCTCCTGCAGCGGTCGGCAGTCGGTACGCATCAGAGCGGAAAAACCCCATCGCAGTGCAGAAGACGACCTGCCGGGTTGCGGTATGGCGCCTCCACTTTTTCCCGCATGGCTTCGAGATAGTCATTCAGATGATTCTTGATCAGCTGATAGACCGGGTCCGGGGCTTCGATCTCTTTCGCCCGATGGCACAGGTCCTCATAGCGTTCCATCGTCTCTGCTTGTGTAGCCGGCGTCTCGATGACCAGGTCCTTTTCTTTACGACCATATCCTTCGAACAAAACGATATCCCGATCCAACTCACGATAGCTTTGCGTCAATATTTCATTTCTCACTGGGGTGTTTCTCCGTTCCATTCCGCATAGAATTCATGTAAAAAATCTACCATCACCTGGTGACGATGTTCCGCCATACGGCGTGCTGTTTCGGTATTCATCATATCCTTCAGCAACAGTAGTTTCTCATAAAAATGGTTGATCGTAGTATTGCTGTTTTTGCGGTATTCTTCCGCGGATTTGCCCGGCTGCGGCCGGATCTCGGGATCATACATGAGCTGTCCGCGGGTCCCGCCGTAGGCAAACGTACGGCCGATCCCGATAGCACCGATGGCGTCCAGTCGATCCGCATCCTGCACGATCTTGCCCTCCAACGTATCGGGCACCTCCGTATCCGCTCCTTTGAAGGACACTTTACGGATGATATCGAATACCTTCCGCTGCTTTTCCACCGGGACGCCATGCCGCCGCATCAAGCGTTCCGCATTCTCTGTCGCACCGAATGCCCCGCCGGTCAGTTTATAGTCGTCCACGTCATGCAGCAGGGCTGCCAGGGCACAGAGCGCCTCGTCCGCGCCTTCCGCCGCAGCGATCTGCCGGGCCAACCGCACGACGCGCTCCGTGTGGAACCAGTCATGACCGGAGGCATCTCCGGCAAAGAGGCTCTGCACTTCTTCCTCCAACGAGGGTTGATACACTATCTCAAATTCCTCGCAGACCACGGGCATATCTTCTGTGAAGGCAAAACCCTCGATCTCGCTCATTTCTCTTGTGAAGAAATCACGATGGACGGTGCGCCAGCTCTCCAGAGTCCGGTCGTCTTCACCTTCTTTATACGCATGCGCAGTACTGACGTCCCGGAACGGAACGACCGTGACCTTGGTCGTACGGATCACACAGACCGCATCCTCTCTGCTATCCAGGATGATGCTGTATTCTCCCTCTTTCGGGATCGGTTCTCCCTCTGCCTCATACAGAGGAAAAGATGAAGCCGTTGCTGTTTTGATCCCACTGCAGACCAGCTCCGCCAGGAGATCCGGCGCATCTCCAAAAGCCCAGGCTTCGTAACTGCCCGACAAACCGGATCGTTCCCATAATGTTTCCGCACGCATAGGCATAAAGCTCCTTTTTTGCTGTTATTATGCTTATTATAAGCTTTGCCACAAGTAAAGACAAGGATTGTTTTCTCATTTTATTTTAGTTATTTTTAGTAAAACTATTGCATTTTACTTCGACCTATGTTATACTTTGATCAAGCTCGATCCGACAGGAGGTGTATATATGTCCATCAAACGTTTAGCTCCCTGGATGCTGGTCCTGGTCACGATCATCTGGGGCTCTGGCTTCGTCGCGTCCCAAGCCGCCATCGACGGCGGATACAGCTCGTCATTCATCATGTTCGGCCGCTTCACTGCCGCAGCCTTGACCGTTGGTCTCTTTTTTCATAACAAACTCCGCGGATTTCGTAAACAGGAACTCTTGATGAGCCTGATCTCCGGTGTACTGTTGTTTGCTTCTTTCTTGATCCAGACCGTCGGTCTGCGCTATACGACACCCTCCAAAAACGCCTTCTTGACCGCAACCAACGTGGTCATGGTCCCGTTCATCTATTGGGTGATCGCAAAAAGACGCCCCTCCCTCGCTGCTTTCTTCTCTGCTGTCATCTGCTTCGTCGGTGTGTCCATCCTTTCCGTAGATTTCTCGGAAGGATTCGTCTTTCAAGCCGGAGATCTTCTTTCGCTGCTCTGTGCTTTTTTCTTTGCCCTGCATATGGTCGTGATCGATCGCTTCGCTGCCCGCATGGACGCACTGCGTCTGACCTTCGGGCAGTTGGCAGGCGCTGCTTTATGCGCTCTGATCCTCTGTCTGATCCGACTGCCGCAGGCCATGGAAGACATACGGCTTTTGACCGTTCCGGGCGTGGCGCGCACCGGTGCTTTCGCCATCCTGTACCTTGGTCTTTTTTCCACCTGTCTCTGTTACTTTCTGCAGACACATGCCCAGGTCCATGTCGAAGCATCCAAGGCCGCTCTCATCCTCTGCATGGAGTCGGTCTTCGGCACGCTCTTCTCCATACTTTTCGGCTATGAACATCTGAAACTCACCATGATCATCGGAGGTCTGATGATCCTCTTCTCCATACTCTTCGCAGAACTAAAATCCGGAGAAAAGGATGAAAGGGCTGCATAAGATGAACATCAAAAAGCCAGGCATCATTAGATACCTGGCTTATATTTTGCACATGATCAAGGAAATCACGTCCGCCTCAGAAAAAAGCCCAGTGGGAAAGCAGCAGCCCGGGGCTCACCACGAACAGGAAGAACGCCCAGCTCAGTAAAGTGAAAGTTTTCACAAAAGCACGGCCTTGACCGGGATATTCCCGCACATAGATGCGGTAGTTGATCACGGACGCAAGGGAGCCGATCAAGGAACAAAGCCCCGCAGTGTCCGCCCCGTATATGAGGCCGGCAAAGTTCTCTGTGAATGGATACAATACGATGGATGCCGGCACATTGGAAATGATCTGGCTCAGTCCGATCGCCCACCAATACTCTCGCCCGGCCACAGCCCGGCGCAGCAGATCAGCGACCTTCTCATTCGCGGTGATAGAACTGGAAAACACGAAGAAACACAGGAAGGTGACGATCAGAACATAGTCCACTTTCCGCAGCAGATGGCGGTCAAAGATCACTATCGCCCCCAGCACTATACAAACTGCCACATACCAGTACGCTGTCCGACTGACGATGACAGCCAGGATCAGCAAAAACAGCACTCCATAGAGGATGCGCTTTTCTTTTCTTGCAGGATCCCATGGCGTCTCCGCACCCACAGCAGAGATCTCTTCCTGCAGATCTTTTCGGTACAAGAAATAGACAAAGGCCACCAACAGGATCGCGGACATGACGCACAGCGGCAGCATATGCAGCATGAAATGGCCGGTGCTGACCCCGGACTGCCCATAAAGGAAGAGGTTCTGAGGGCTCCCGAAAGGCATCAGCAGGCTGCCGCGGATAGCCGCGATATTCTCCATCGAGATCACCGGAAGGATGTATCGTTCCTTGCCTCCACTGCGAAACAGCAGGATCGTCAGCGGGACAAAGATGATCAGCGATACATCGTTGGTCACGAACATGGAACTGAAGAAAACGCCGAAGATCAGGAACAGCGAAAGGCTCGTCATCCGTTTCAGTTTCGATGCTGATCCAACCAAGGGGCGGAGCACATTCTCCTGTTTGAAACCTTCCAACACACAAAGCATCATCAGCAAGGTCCCCAACGTCCGCCAGTCGATATCATGAAGCAATTGCTTCGAAGGCGGCGTAATGATCATTGCCGCCGCTGCCGCCGCCAAAGACAGGCTCAGCATCAATTCTTTCTTCAAAAACCGCAGGATTCTTTTCACCGATCCATGTTCCCCTTAAGATCTTGATCTCACCCGGCCTCTATCGCAGAAACACGAAATGCGATATGACCGGATCCGTTGAAAGATTATACCATCACCGCTCGTTGCGGTCAATCACCTGCCTCCTTAAGCACAAATGGATGCCGCCCTGAAAAAGCAGGACGGCATCCATTTCTCATTGTCGCTATTTATATCCAGTCACTTTAACTGGTTTTCCTGGATCCAGGCGGCGACCTTCTCGGCTACTTTCTTGACGGTACCTTCCTCAAAAGGACTGTCCAGACCCACGTATTTTACGGTATCAGCAAAGCGGCGGGTACCGGCGCTGCGGATGAACTGCATGTATTTCTTCCAGGCCAGATCCTCATCCTCCAGGGACAGCATCCAGAACTGGAAGGCCACGATCTGCGCTAACGCGTAATCGATATAGTACAACGGGTTCATAAAGACGTGCAGCTTGTACTGCCATCCGGCGTAACGGCTGTAGAACGGGATGTCTTCATAATCCGTCAGATGGGGCTGGAACGCCTCCAAAAGCCGTTTCCATTCCTGATGCCGCTCCTCCGGTGTCCAGTCCGGATTCTCGAACGCACTGTACTGGAAAGCGTCGATGATGCAGGCATAGGGAATGAACGACAGTGCGTTCTCCGCATGTGCGATCTCATACTTTGCGGTATCCTCTTTCAGCAGCAGTTCGTGGAACTTGGCCGTCAGGAATTCCATGCTCATGGAATGACACTCCGCCGTCTCACTGCTGTAGCGGCGCAGATAGCTGTTGCCCTCAAAAGCGGGATCGCGATAGGCGGTGTATCCCTCGAAGGCGTGGCCGGCTTCATGCGTCAGCACGTCCACATCTCCGGAACCACCGTTGAAGTTGGAAAAGATGAACGGCGCTTTATATTTTTCGATCGATGAACAGTATCCGCCCGGCGCTTTTCCCGGCTTGGACTCGACCTCCAGAAGCCCGT
The DNA here is from genome assembly GCA_017474705.1 of Bacillota bacterium. Taxonomy (GTDB): domain Bacteria; phylum Bacillota; class Clostridia; order Lachnospirales; family Bianqueaceae; genus RUG159. The sequence goes on along the minus strand of JAFVHC010000339.1, from coordinate 5,580 downwards.
TATCCACCATGAAATCGAAAAATTCCGCTGTTTCCGGGGACAGGCGATGATACATTTCCTGCGCCGCCGCGATCAGTTCCTGCGGGGTGCCTTTCGGCGTCGGATTGCCGTCCAGAAACATCGTCAGATTATCATAGGCTTTCCAATCAGTGATACCGATGCGTTTTGCCTGCAGTTTTTTGATCTCGGTCACCAGCGGCACCAGATCCTTCTGCACCTGGTCGCGGAAGGCCTTGACTTCTTTCGGGCCATATCCGTACCGACGCATCCGGATGACCGCAAGCTCGGTATAGTCCTTATACCCCAGGATCCGTGCCTGTTCGTTGCGGTTATGGACCAATCGGTCATAGATCTGATCCAGTTCTTCCCCGATACTGTCGAAGAAGGCACCTTCCGCTGCATAGGCCGCGCGACGCACCGCACGATCTGCCGATGCCTTGTATGGCGACATCTGCTCGACTGTCAATGTCTTGCCGTCGAAAGGGATCTCGGCGGAAGAGTACAGTTTGAAATAGCGGGTCGCCAGACGGTTCTCCTCCTGCTTGAGCGGGATGATCTCCGCGGACATGCCTTTCACCTGGTAATCGATCTTCTCCATGGTGAATTCGCCCAGGGCTTCTGTCAGCTTCTTACGGAACCGGGACTCGGACATGGCGCGGGCCAGGTGCGCCATTTCGTTCTGCACGCGGGGCATGTTTTCATCGAAGAACGCCTGCTCGGCGGCATAGAACTCGTCCCGCGTGTCCACATCGTTGCGGATGCTCGCGATGGCGCGCTGGCTGTTGAATTCCTTCATCAGTTCTTCGCTGGCATGGAATGCCGCGATCTGGTCTTCCGCGGAAACCGCCTGCTCCATGGTATCGATGATCTTCCCGAGTTCCACCAGTGTGGCTTCCACATCGGGCCGTACATATACAAAATCTTGGAACTTCATGGATATTTGTCCCTTTCTCAGACCGCAAAAGGGCCCGGAGCCGGAGCTGCGCCACGTTTTGCTCCATAATAATCCTCATCGAAGGTGATCGGCGTCCCATCCGGGTTCTCATAATACTCTTCCGGCTCAAAGGCCATACCCAGGATCTCTGTCGTGATGACGCGGGTCTTGATCGCGGGCAGGCTTTCGAGGATCTCTGTCAGATTGGTGCTGAAGGATCCGTCCGCACCGACTTCCATCCGGATCTCGTGTTCCTGATCGTCGACGACCGCATTTTTCTCCTTGGAGATGCCCTTGGCGCCGTTCAGATAGACGTTGCCTTCCGCCCAGACCGGGAGTTTGGAATAGTAGCGGTCGCTTGGATCGGAACCCATGCCGCAGTATCCCTCGAACATGGCATCCCATTCCTCAAACGTCGGATACTCTTCGAACGGATAGGTGCCTACATGGACGTTGCCGTCGTCCCACTCCATGTTCATGCTCTTCATAGCTTCTTCCCCGGCCAGGAGGTTCGGATGCACGGGCTTCTGTACAAATACGTTATTGTAGAAACGGTCATCCCCGTGCAGGAAAGTCATGAAACCTGCGACTTCCGTACGATGCTGTACATGATACGGCGTGTACCGCGGTGAAGACAGGGTCTTCGCACCGTTGTTGGTGCCTTTGCCGACGGCGGCCAAAGAACCAGCGATCAAATTGTGCACCAGCGCGATGCCCTGTGTCGCCATCTTTACAGAACGGGTCGACAGAAGGATATTGTTGTCGATCAATGTGGGACCGTGAGATACTTCTACGAAGATGTCTTCGCCCATAGCCCGCAGTGCCGCGGGATTGTCCAGCAGATAGTCATACGGCAGGCAGTTGTCGTGGAACAGGTTCTGAGTGACACGGGTGCCCTGCGCCTGCCAGTCCAGCCACAGACCGCGGGTGCAATGATGGATATGGTTGCGGCGGTAGATCACGTCGATCGCGGCGTGCATCTTGATACCGCCGATCTCTGCACCGGCCAGGTTCTGTTTGTTGTTGATATGATGGATGTGATTGTCCTCGATGATCGAGAAGACACCGCCCAGATGGCCTACGATACCGGTCTGTCCGCAGTCATGGATCTCGCAGCGGCGCACGATATGGGAACCGATGCGTTCTTTCGTCCAGCCTTCATACTGCGCCTGGCAGATGCAGTCACGCTCGGTCTGCGTTCCATCTTTATACTTTTTGTGCAGCCATTTATTATCATTGTTGGGCTGCAGATACTTGCCCAGGGAGATGCCGGAGCACTTGGATTCATATACTTCACAGTCCTCGATGATCCAGCCTTTGGACCAGTGCGGACCGATCATACCTTCCTGATAGGCGGTGGGCGGTGCCCACTGGGTAGCAGCTTCTCTGACGGTGAACCCGGACAAGGTGATGAAGCCGATACCTTCTTTGCTCGGGTAGAAGCAGTGTTTGCGCACGCTCAGTTCGACCTCTTCTTTATTAGGATCCAGCCCCTGGAAGTTGGCATAGAGCACGGTAGCATCCGCCGCTTCGTCCTGCTCGGTATACCACGTATAGATGGAGAAATCACGATCCCAGGAGGTTTCGGCCGGCTTAGGATCCAGCACGTCCGCAAGGTCTGTTACTTCATACATGGACTTATGGTTGAGATATACGTCACCCAGATGCGCGATAAAGAAGGCGATGAACCAGTCTCCGGAAACAAGTGTCGTATAAGGATTGCGGTCTCCCGCAAACAAGCTGTTCGGGACGCAGGCTTTCCACGTCGTTCCTTCATACAGTTCCCATCCGGTCAGAGGCTCCGCACCGGTGATCACCGCGCCCAGCGGTTCCGCGGATCGATATACGATGCGGGCATCCTCCGTACCTGCACAGGCCGGATCCACCCATTCCCGGTAGATGCACGGCATAACAATGACTTCATCTCCCGGACGAGCAATCGCTGCCGCTTCCGAAATGGTCCGGAACGGTGCTTCCTGCAAACCATTGCCAAAGGTCACTGCATTCTGATCCACATAGTATTTCATAAACCTTGTACCCCTTTCTGAAGGTTGTATTGCTTCCATCATATCTTATGTGACTGCATTTGTCCAAGCTTATTTCCAGCGCTCGTATTGTTTTTTCATGTACGAGGCGATATCCATGTCGTACGCCGCGTCAAGCGCGCCTTCTGCCCTGATCTCGTCATAAGATCCACATGCAATGATCTGTCCATCCTTCAATACCACCAGTGTATCCGCCATCGCCAGCGCCAGATTGACGTCATGATACACACCGATCAGTGTATGACCAAGCTCCCTGCTCCAGTTGTCCAGATACTCCATCATATCGGACTGCACCTTCAGATCCAGGTGGTTCGTCGGCTCATCCAGCAGGATGACAGGCGTCTCCTGTGCAAGGGTGCGTGCCAGGAACACGCGCTGCAGCTGGCCTCCGGACAATGCACCGATCGGGTGATCAGCCTGATCCGTAAGACCCGTGATTCTGAGGCACTCTTCCACTTTCGACCGATCTTCCTGCGACGCGGCGCGACCAGGCTTGATGCGCACATAGCGCCCCAGAAGCACGGTCTCCCGCACAGTATAAGAGAAATAGGTCTCGGAGACCTGCATCATCATGGCAAGGCAGGAAGCGATCTCCCGGCGCTTCATGTTTTTCAGTTCGTTGCTGCCCAAAAAAACCTGTCCTTCATATGGCAGCATGCCTGTCATCGTGCGCAGCAAAGTCGTCTTGCCGGAACCGTTAGCTCCCAGGATGGCGATGCGGCTGCCCTCCGGGATCGTCAGGTCGATGTCCCGCAATACAGGCACATAGGTGGATCCACGGCCATATCCCGCACTTACGTTGTTCAGTCGGATATCCATCAACTCACCTCCTGATTCTGCCCAGGAAATCGCCGAAGTCGATTTGTCATGTGCCTCATGCATATTCTTTGAACAGTTTTGTGATAGCACATGTTTAGCCTCGCTTTCTGAAAAACAGCCACAGAAAGAACGGAGCACCGACTAACGCTGTGACCGCACCGATGGCGATCTCCCGCGGGGAAATGATCGTCCGCGCGATGGTATCCGCCAGCGCCATAAAGGAGCCGCCATACAGGAAGGACAGTGGCAGCACGGTTTTATGCGAAGCCCCATAGACCCTGCGGATCGCATGCGGCACGATCAGATCCACGAAGCCGATGGTCCCGGAGAAGCAGACCGCAGTACCGGTCAAAAGCGACGCCAGGATCAGCAGGATCCGTTTCACCGATCCGGTCGATACACCGATGGCCATGGACTGCTCATCACCGAAAGAAAGGATGTCCAGTTCCCGGTGGAAGCCCAGCAGCACCAGTGTCCCGATCAAACTGACCGGCGCAAGGATCTGTACATGGAACCAGCGTCTGCCGGAGAAGGATCCCATCTGCCACATCAGGATGCGCTGGAGGTACTCATGATTCAAAGATTCCACCAGGATCAGCAAGGCGTTGACAAACAAGGAAAACACCATACCAAAGAGTACGATGGTCGTGCTTTTCACATTATGGTCCAGCCGGCTCGAGACCGCGATGACGGTCAGCACCGTCAGCAGGCCAAATACAAAACCGCTGACAGGCAGCATCAAAGAGCCCCAGAAGGGGATCTGTCCAAACAGGGTCAGTGCCAAAGCCGCACCTAAAGAAGCCCCGGAAGAAACCCCCAGCGTATATGATGATGCCAAAGGATTCTGCAGGACCGACTGCATCACAGCGCCGCTCACAGAAAGGGCGCCGCCCACGAAAAAGGCCATGAGCACCCGCGGCAGGCGGATCGACCAAAGGATCGAGACCTGGGATGGGTTGATCCGTTCCGGGATACCCACCCCAAACAACTTGTGCATCAGGACCCGGTAGGCGTCCCCCATGGTGATGGACGCGCTGCCGATCCCGTAGGCACATAAAAGAACAGCAAGGCTGATCATGCAACCGATGATCAGCCTTATACTGTATCCATGCTTATGTGACAGCATGAAACCTCCTTATCAAATCAGGCTGCCAGATCTTCGGCAGGGGCGAAAGGATCTGCAAGATCTCCAAACGTCTCCGGATACGCGATCTTCGCGATCTCCACCAGAGCGCTTACCACATGCTGGTTCGGACGGTTCAGTGCATCGGAGTTGACCAACAGATACACTTCGCCGTTCTTGACGGCCTGTACGTTCTCCCAGCCTTCCAGGCCAAGCAGGATGTTGACGACGTCCGGGGTATAAAGATCGGTCGTCACGATCAGCTGCGGATCCATCTCGATGCAGGCTTCCTCGGTCAGGCCGACCCAGGAGTCCTCGTTTTTCGTAACGCTTTCCAGCCCGGCGATGGACAGGATCTCGTCGATATACGTGTTTTTGCCGGCAGAATAGATGGTCGGATACTCGGCGGTCGGTGTGGACATTTCATACAGGACCGTCTTCTTGTTCTGGATGCCCTCAGCCTGTTTCTTGATCTCTTCGACCGTTTTGTTCATATCGTCCACGATGGCCTGGGCTTTGTCCGCGGCACCGACACAGGTGCCGATGAACTTAAGGTCCTCACCGATCTCGGCGATGGACGTGCTGCTGGGGATGTCCGCGACGCAGACACCGGATTCGCGCAAGGAAGCGAAAACGTCCTCGCCGCCGGCCTGGCTCAT
>JAFVHC010000338.1 GCA_017474705.1 Bacillota bacterium | reverse complement strand
GCGACTATTCTTATGCGCTGATGGATGTGGATTCCAAAGTCCCTGAGGAACTCATCGAAAAGATGGAGAATATCGACGGCGTGCTGCGCGTCCGAGTGATCCAGTAAAGATTCCTTCACGGAGAATGATATGGCTCTGATCAAACCATTTCCATGTGTCCGCCCCATACCTGAACTTGCGTCGGCGATCGCTGCATTGCCTTATGACGTATATAACAGGGCGGAAGCAAAACTTGCTGTGCAAGGAGATAAGGATACCTTCCTACGTATCGACCGTCCGGAGACCCAGTTTCCGGACGATCAGGATATGTATGCGGATGAAGTCTACCAGAAGGCAGCCGAGATGCTGGCCGGAGACATCGCCGCTGGTAAATATGTGCGGGATGAAGCACGGAAATACTATGTATATGAACTGACCATGGACGGCCGTTCCCAGACGGGTATCGTTGCCGCCGCTGCTGTGGATGACTACCTGTCCGGCACGATCAAGCGTCATGAAAACACGCTGGCAGCCAAGGAGCAGGACCGCATCCGCCATATCGATACGTTAAGTGCACAGACAGGGCCGATCTTCCTGGCCTATCGTGCAGATGCGGTCATCACGGAAGCGGTCCAAAGAGCAAAAACGAAGGCACCATTATATGATTTCATCGCTGACGATGGGATCGGACATCGTGTGTTCGAGATCGCGGAAGCGGAAGAGATCCAACTGATCGAGGAAGCTTTTGCCGGTATCGATTCGATCTACATCGCGGATGGCCACCATAGAGCCGCCTCTGCAGTAAAGGTCGCGCTGAAGCGCCGTGCAGAAAATCCTGATTATATCGGTGCGGAAGAGTTCAACTTTTTCCTGTCCGTTTTGTTCCCGGATGAAGAACTGAAGATCATGGACTACAACCGTGTGGTCAAGGATCTGAACGGGATGTCCAACGAAGCTTTCCTGCAGAAGATGCAGCAGATCTTTGAGGTGGCACCGATTGCGGGGGATCCGAAACCGCAGGCTAAAGGTGCGCTTTCTATGTATCTCGAGGGACAGTGGTATCGCTGTGTCGTACATGCAGAGGATCGTACAGAAGATCCGGTCGCAGGTTTGGATGTCAGCATTCTGCAAGATCTGCTGTTGGCGCCGGTACTGGGCATCGAAGATCCTAAAAGCGATCCTCGGATCGATTTTGTCGGTGGGATCCGTGGCCTGAAGGAACTGGAACGGCGCTGTCAGACGGATGCGGTCTGCGCATTCGCCATGTATCCGACAGACATAGCGGAACTGTTGAAAGTCGCCGATGCCGGTCGTTTGATGCCGCCGAAATCGACCTGGTTCGAGCCTAAACTTCGAAGCGGTCTGTTTATTCACGAATTTTAAAAGCATGTATGGGAAAGCAATTTCCTATACATGTCTTTTCATAATGAAATGCTTGTGTTCTTCAAGATAGAATAAAACATTGATATAGGAGCAGGTATGGTAGGGTTAGGAACGATCATCAATGGTGCCAGCATCCTGGGAGGCGGTATCCTTGGACACTTCACCGGCAGGTTCTTTAAAGAAGAGCAGCAGGATGCCCTGAGCAAAGCCTGCGGCGTCAGCACGCTGTTCATCGCTGTCGCCGGCGCTATGCAAGGCATGCTGAAGATCGATGCCGGGCAGATCCTCAGTGCGAATTCGATGTTGGTCATCTTGTGCCTTGCGATCGGTACCGTGATCGGTGAGCTGCTTCGGATCGAGGATGGATTCGAGCGGCTGGGCGAGTGGCTGAAAAACAAGAGCGGTAACAGTGGCGACAAGCAATTTGTCAATGCTTT
>JAFVHC010000337.1 GCA_017474705.1 Bacillota bacterium | reverse complement strand
CGATATAGTCATACAACGCTTCGTACGGCGGCTTTTCCTGCTTCTCCGGGTTTTGTTTCTTTGGCCTTTTCTCTTTTTTCTTCTTATGAGGCTCTTCTTCCGTGGCAGGTCCCGGTTCTTCAGCAGACTCTTCCGGCAGATCTTCATCTACTGATGTGGAGACCTGCTCCACAGCCGCTTCTTCAGCGATCGTTTGCGGTACAGGCTCCTCTTTCATCACAGTTTCTTCGGGAGCCGTCTGCTCCGCCGGTGGCTCGATGGTTTGTTCTACTGTTTCATCCGCCGCGATCTCTTCTGCCGCGGATGTTTCAGACACTACTGATTCCGGTATTTTCTCTTCTTTCTTATCCCCAAACAACTGCTTATGGATCCACGCGATCCGCAGCACGCCCTCCAGTTTTTTATCCTGGAACCGCACATCTGCACTCACGAGGCGCAGCAATGTATGCACCCGGACCCTGGCCTGGTAGTCTTTGGTCTGGCTTTCACCGGACGCTTCCACCTTGTAGAGGATGGGGAAGAAGAATACCAGCAGCAGGATGAGCAGGATCAGCCCAAGAATGCCCGCAACGGTCCACCCCAGGACTTTCAGGATGATGAGCAGGATCTTACCGATCACTGCAAGTACACTCATCCACTCACCTCCGCTCTTTTCGGGCGATCGGACCTCAGCCATCCAATCAAGCTTCCGATCAACAGGAGCACGAAAGGAACACCAAAGATCAGACCGATCCGCATAGCTGTATCAAAGAAGAACTCCTCCGGCAGCATATTGATCATCAAAGACACGTCAGGATCCAGCAACCAAAGATCATTGTCAAAAAAGATCTCGTGGAAGCGGATGAATGCCGTATCAAAATGCCCAATGACATATATGACCAGGACCGTGAAGCACAGCAGGATCACACCCCAGCTAAGCACAGTTGCCCGGCTCAGGCTCCGGAATCGCTCGGGGAGCCTGGCAAAGAACCATACCAGGAGCAGCACGATCAAAAGGCCAGCACCGACATTGCGGATCAGGAATCCCTTGCGGAACAGTTCCTTCACATCCACCATGTGCAGTTTTTCCCGCTCGTCAAAAGCCTCGCGCTTCACACCGTCGACCTCGACCTCGATCACCAGATCCTCACGATCATCGGACAAATACCGCAACGTTTCATCGAACAGACGGTCCACGCCTTCTTCCGACATGAAAAGCACCTGGGGAATATCGTATTTACGCATTTCCCGGTACACATACGGTCTGTTGAAAATGGAGATCTGCAGGGCGGTGAAAAACAAAACTACTAAAAAGCATAAGGAAATAAGGACCGCCAGGATCTCCCGAACCGTCTTCATGCGTACAACTCCTTCAGATCGTTCTTTAAGGCCATTAAGCCGGGATCACGCACAAGCGCCCCTTCGACCGCGTTTTGAAACAGAGTGACCGCGGCACCATAACTGTCCGCGATCCCTATGATAATGAGGCCGTCCTCCTGTTCGCCGGAGACGGCCTTGTATAATTCTTTTGTGGAATAGATCTCCGCAGTATACGATGCACAACCGCTTACACAGAGTACGAACAATTCCGGAACCGTCTTCCTCTCTGACACGACACGGATCCATGCTTCTTTTTGAAGCGGATCGCTCGTGATCAGACGGTCGGACAGTTTCACTCTTCCTCAGACTGGGGCGCTTCGGCCTCTTCGGCAGGGCTTTCAGTCTCCTCCGCTTCCGGGAACGGGGTACCGCAGTTGACACACTTCTTGGCATCCGGATGGTTGCCGACCTTGCAATTCGGGCAGAACTTCAAGATGAAATACCCTTCATCATTCTTTTCCGGTTCCGGCTGCTCTTCCTCGTCCTCTTCCGCAGGCTCCTCTTCTTCCTCGCTAGCTTCTTCCGCAGCTTCCTCAGGAGCTTCGACGGGAGCTTCTGCTTCTTCAGTCTCCTTCGGAGCATCCTTCTTCGCCTGCAGAGCGGAGATAGCATCGATCGCGTCCTGGATCCGGGCGCATGCCGCCTCGATGACTTCGTCATCACGGTTCATCGTGCCTTTTTCTATATGATACTCGATCTGTCCAAGCGTCTTGTACTCTTTGTCCAGATTCGCCTGCGCCTTACGCAGTTCGATCTCGATCTTAGCGGATTCTACCGTTTCCTGGGTCTTGTTGGCGACGATGTCTGCCAGTTTCTTGGCGCCTGCCAAAAAGTCGTTCATGTAATCTTTGACTTCCATGATACATACCTCCATAAACTTTTGCTATATTATACTCTTAATGAGCATGTTTCGCAACACTTTTTCCATCCGGTACCGGTTTCATCTGCAGAATTGCTCTGCAATGATCAGATCCTCCGGCCAGGTGATCTTGATGTTGGTCTTGGCCCCGGCCACCATGCCGACAGGGACTCCGGTCCGAAGAAAGACACCGGATGCATCTGTAACAGTATTCTGTTCTTCTACCGTCAACTGTTCGAAGCAGCGGCAGAACAAAACAGCGCCGAAGGTCTGCGGTGTCTGCATCTGATACATGGTGGTCCGATCCGGCACCTGATCGATCCTCTTTCCATCCACACTGCAGACGATCGTGTCCGTCGCCGGGATCACAGTCATGGCCGGTGTGCCCGTCTTCGCCATGGCAATACCGGCTTCGATCATTCCCACGGTCACAAAGGGACGGACCGCATCATGCGTCACCAGGATCGTGTCCTCGTCCAAGGCTCCATCAGCATCCAATGCGCGGATCGCCTGCATCAGACTCCCGCTGCGGTCTGTACCGCCTTCGACCAATCGGATCCTCGGCTGCTGTCCCAGATACTGCTCGATCAGCTTTCTGCTATGATCGGTCCAGGCAGCAGGTGTGACCAGCAGGATCTCCGTAAATTCCGGCACCTGAAGGAAGGTCTCCAAAGTACGGATCAGAATAGGACGATCCGCGATCTTTTGGAATTGCTTGGGCTGCTCTCCTCCCATCCTTGTGCCGGAGCCGCCGGCCAGGACGACACCAAAGACCTTACTTTTCATTTTTGCCGCCCTTATTCTTCTTTTTATCCTTCTTTACGTCTTTTTCTTTATCTTTCTTTTTGGACTTTTCTTTTTTCTTGCTCTCGTCCTTGGCCTTGCTCTTCGTCTCCTCCGGTGCAAGCGCCTCGATCTGCTCGATCAGCTGCTCTGCAGCTACTTCTTCGCGTACCTTTTTCTCTTCGGCCGCAGCTATGCGCAGCGGTTCAAGATACTGATCCTCATAGTAGGAATACAGACCGTGGTATTCTTCCGTCATTTCCTGATGATCCTGCATCAGATGCTGATGCGCATCGAACTTATGTGGATCGTTCAGACGCTGTACCAGGAATACCGAAATATTGACACAATGGCCGGCGATCCTGTCGGTGCTGTTGAGGATCTCTTTGAGAGAGATACCCGACTGTACACTGCATTCATTGTTCTGCAGTCGTTCGATGTGATGATCTTCCATGATCAGCCGCATGGAATCAATGACCTCTTCCAGCGGTTCTACACGGGAGGCGATCATTTGATTCTCGTGTTTATAAGCATCGACCGTCGTTTTCAGGATGTTGTCCACTGCATCGAACATGGTGCGGATCTCGGCCTTGGCACCTTCCGAGAAGCTGACACCATTGGCTTCATTGAATTCGAAGACCTGTGCGATCCCAATGCAATAATCACCGATGCGTTCAAAATCCGTGACTGAGCGCAGCAGTTCGTTCGCCAGACGGGTGGACTTGAGCTCCAGACGGGACTCCGTGACGCGCACCAGATACTCACTGACCTTGGTCTCTGCGCGGTCCAGGAAGTCCTCATTGGTATTCATCTCCCGTACGATCTTATCATCATATCCATCCAGGAGCTGGCGGACTTTAGCGAAATTGACCCGGGTCATATCACCCATATCGCACACCAGGCGTCGGCTCTGCTCCAAAGCAAGGGCCGGTGTCTTCAGGAACATCCCACTGAGGGATTCGAAGCGTTTGGTCGCCCACTCTTCTTCCTCGGTGCGCGGGATGAGGCGGTTCAGCAATTTGACCATCAAGCCGGTGAAAGGCATAAGGATGAACGCTGTCGCAATATTGAACAGTGTGTGAAAATCCGCGATATTGCCTCGGTTGACCACGCTCTCCCAGAAGGGGAAGTCCTGCACGGCCTTCAGTATGTAGATCAGGCCGCCCCAGATCAAAGCACCGACCAGGTTGAAGATCAGATGTACGACCGGTACTTTTTTCGCATCGCGGCTGGCCCCCAGACTGCTGATGAAGACCGGCACGCATTTGCCGATGTTTTCACCGATGATGATGGGGATCGCCATGCCCCAGGTGATGGTCCCGGTAGCTGTCAGCGCCTGCAGGATACCGACGGAAGCCGAAGAACTCTGCACGATCGCTGTGATCAGGATACCGACCAGGATGCCCAGGAACGGGTTTTCGAACATGGTGAAAAGCTTTTGGAAGGTAGCGCTTTCCTTCAAAGGCGCTACCGCTCCCTCCATCGTCGTCATGCCCACGAAAAGAATGCCTAAGCCCAACATGATCCGACCTGCCATGTCGAATTTGCGCTTTTTCATGAATATGTGGAAGATGACACCGAGGATGACCAGGACAGGAGCAAATGCAGCGGGTTTCAGCAACGTCAGGACCAGGCTTTGACTGCCGATATCGCCCAGTCTGAGCAGTTGGGAGGTCATGGTCGAACCGACATTGGATCCGAACAGGACCGGTACCGCCTGTGCCAGCGTCATGATACCGGCATTGACGAAACCCAGCACGATGACTGCTGTCGCAGTCGAACTTTGGATGATCGCCGTAACCCCTGTGCCCAACGCGAGCCCTTTGAACTTATTATTGGTGAGTTTCTCCAGGATCGTCTCCAGTTTTGCACCCGCCATCAGCTTCATGGCGGAACTCAGATAGTCCATTCCGTACAGGAAGAGTCCGATACCGCCAAACAACGTCAAAACAGAAATGATATCCATACTTTATTCCTTTACATAACCTGCTGGATCGCCGCAGGGTAATTGATGTTCAACTGATCACGCGCGGCACGCGGGCTGACACCTGACAGGCAAGTTCATAGTTGATCGTCCCGACAGTATCTGCCAGTTCATCCAGCGGAAGACCCGGTCCGAACAGCGTGACCTCATCGCCCTCTTCTGCTTCGGGAATATCGGTCAGGTCGATCATGAACTGG
>JAFVHC010000336.1 GCA_017474705.1 Bacillota bacterium | reverse complement strand
TTCTTGTCCTTTTCTTTGTCCTTCTCTGACTCCTTCTTCTTGTCGGAAGAATCGTCCTTTTCCTTCTCTTCCTTGGCTTCCTTCGCAGCTGCCGCCGTGAAGTCCGCCTTGGCACGGGCATATGTCATATCGCCCTGACAAGTGACGATATATGTAGCTTTGATGCTGCCATCTTCTTCCGAGGTTGGTGTGAAAGACAGCTTATAACCATCCGTACCTTTTTCCACGCTGACACGTGGCACCCAGGTATATTCCTTAGCTTCGCCGGCCTTTTCATACACGTTGAAAACAGGCTCCCCGGTATCGACGATGTCGCCGGCAAGCTTCGCATCGACCGTCAGGCCGCCCTTGACCAATTGCTGAACTTTTCCCAGCGTCAAGCCGGAGCTTTGACCCGTCAGCGCCTTCTGCACGTTCTCGCAGTGCACGATCAGCGGTTCCGCCTTAGCCGCGTCCCCATCCTTAACGGCTGCTTCCGCCTGATTGATCAGTTCGTCCAGGATGGCCTTTTCCTGAGTCAACGCATCGGTCTTGCTGAGGTCGACCGCCTTGACCGCATCCAAACGGTCCTTAAGCTCGTTCTTCGGCTCCTCTTTGGAGGTGTCGTTATCGAAGATATTGCTGGGCTCCGTCTTTTCGGAGTCCTCCTTCGATGCTTCCGATGTCTGGGACCTGCCAGCGTCCTGACTGCCACCGAAGGGCTTGATGACACCGAAGATGACCGCTACAACGGCCGCGATGGCCAAAACGCCCAGGATCAGCGCAGTGATCACTTGATTATTCTTTTTTTCCATTTGACCCACCTCTTGTTTATCTGTCTTTATTCTTCAATGTATTCCACCTTGGCCATGACCTGCGGTTCCAATGGCTTGTCTCTCCAATCAGTCGGTGTGGAAGCGATCTCATCGACAACTTCGATCCCCTTGGTGACTTTTCCGAATGCCGCATAGCCTCCGTCCAGATGCGGAGCGTCCTGATGCATGATGAAGAACTGTGAACCGGCTGAATCAGGCATCATGGAGCGTGCCATGGAAATGACGCCGCGTGTGTGCTTCAGCGGATTGTCGACACCATTCTGCGCGAACTCTCCTTTGATCTCATAGCCGGGGCCGCCGGTCCCGTTGCCCAGCGGACAGCCGCCCTGGATCATAAAGCCGGAGATGACACGATTGAACGTCAGACCATCGTAAAACCCGTCCTTCACCAGTTTGATGAAGTTCTCGACAGTGATCGGTGCGTACTGCGGATACAGTTCCAGTTCGATCGTTTTACCATTCTTCATAGTTATGCGAATCATGATGACAAAACCACTCCTTTGTTTGCATACTCATACAAAATACAGTATATCATTCTTCCGCGGTTTTTGCAATGTTTTTCAAATACCATTTGACCATTTCCGGCCGAAACGATATAATATTTATATTGTATTTTAGAAAGAGGTATCCTATGGCACAGTCAGATTCTTTCTCCGCTTTTTCCCTGTCCGCGGAGACGCTGCGCGCCTTAAGCGATCTGGGATATACGCAGCCTACACCGATCCAGTCCGAAGCCATTCAGCTGATGCTCTCCGGATATGATCTGATCGGTCAGTCGCAGACCGGGACCGGTAAAACAGCGGCATTCGGCCTCCCCATCATTGAGCGGATCGAAACGCTGGATCGTTCTCTGCAGGCGGTCGTTCTTTGCCCTACGCGCGAGCTGTGCATGCAGGTAGCAGGCGAACTGCGCAAGTTCCTGAAATATCATGCTTCGATCCGTGTGGCCGCTGTCTATGGCGGACAGCCCATCGATAAACAGATCCAGTCCCTGCGCGGCGGTGTGCAGATCGTCGTCGGAACGCCGGGCCGCTTTATCGATCATCTGCGAAGACATACGCTGAAACTCAAAAGTGTACAGACCGTCGTTCTGGATGAGGCCGACGAAATGCTGAACATGGGCTTCCGTGAGGATATCGAAACGATACTGAACGGCATGCCTGAAGATCGTCAGACTGTCTGTTTTTCCGCGACCATGCCGGAACCTATCAAGGCGCTTACGGCAAAATATCTGCGGGAACCGAAGTTCATCCATGCCGGCGAGCAGGAACTTGCCGCCGCCTCCGTTGATCAAGTGTATTTCACATTGAAAGAAAAACTGAAGCCGGAAGCCCTGGCACGGATCCTGGAATATGAACATCCGGACAGCATTCTGGTCTTCTGCAATACCAAACGCCGGGTCGACGAACTGTACCAGATCCTGAAAGAAAACGGAATCACCTGTTCTGCCCTGCATGGGGATATGACCCAGCAGGCCCGTGATGTGGTCATGCGGCAGTTCCGTCAGCACGAAGCCCATCTGCTGATCGCGACCGACGTCGCTGCGCGCGGCATCCATGTGGACGGCATCAGCCACGTCGTGAACTACGACCTGCCCGAACAGGCAGATGACTACGTGCACCGTATCGGGCGCACCGGCCGCGCCGGCGAACACGGCATCAGCATCAG
>JAFVHC010000335.1 GCA_017474705.1 Bacillota bacterium | reverse complement strand
TACCGATGCCCCGGCCCCGATATTCGGGCAGCAGCGAAATAGAAAAAGAGGGCGTCTCATCATCCACGTAGCCATAATCATGCATGAGGCGCGTCCATGCCGCGCCGACTACTTTTCCGTCATCCTCCGCGACGAGGCAGCGATCCGCCCGGCCGGTACCGAAATCTTTGTAGTAAATGACCAGTTCCGGCTTGTAAATGATATCCTTCGGAAACGGCTCCGCTCCTTCCGGCACGAAGAGCGCCTCGTAAAGGAAGGTCTTCAGGAGCGGGTATTCCGAGGGAGCCATGGGACGTATGATCATAGGCTTTACGATCGATGACGACATTTTCAGTTTCCGGAACATAATGTCCAGCTCCTCTTTCGCACCTGCAAACCCCGGCCACGCATCGATCCCATCCTCTTGTTTGCGGGGTATGATGTGGATGTGGAAATGCGGCACCGACTGGCCCGCGCTCTCATCACTGGCATTGAGGAGATTCACACCATCATATCCGCAGTCCTCTGTCAGATGCAGCGACACTTTCTTGACTGTCTGCATGACCGCATACAGGTCCTCAGCATCACAGTCCAGGATGTTTTTACAATGCTTTTTTGGGATCACCAGGATGTGACCGTCCACATCCTTTGCCACGTCCAGAAACGCAAGCGTCAGATCATCTTCATAGATCCTCATGCTCGGGATCTCGCCCGCTACGATCTTACAGAAAATACAATCGCTCATATGATCTCTCCTAATGCAGCTCGATTTCCATGTATCCACAGGTGAAGGGGAAGAAGTCGAACTTCTGAGTACCAGTGTGCATGAAGCCTTTGCTTTCGTACCAGCGTCGAAGCCTCAGATTCTCTTCGACGATACCGATCTGCATCTTGCTGCAGCCAAAGGCCTTGGCCTGTTGGAAAGCATGATCCAGCAGTGCCTCGCCGATCTTCTGATGCCTGCACTCCGGATGGACACACAGGTTGTTCAGCTCACAGATGCCCTCTTCCAATAACGCAAGGGAATAATACCCGATGATCGTACCCTCAGGACTTATATAGGCATACATAGGACGCCTCTCCACTTTCAGCTGAACTTCAAGCTTCTCCGGTGTGGTCGCAAATGCCGTGAAGCGCGGGGCATTTTCCGGAGTGAGGCCCAGGTCATTGGCCACAGTCAGGAAAGCTGCGGAGATGAGAGAAGCACAGGCGGGGATGTCAGATGAAGCAATAGGACGGATCATAGTTTTTGTACTCCTTTGATGCAATATCAAAGCACTTTTTTTATTCGCTATTCTATCATACTTACTTTTATACATCAACACGTCTGTTCTCGATCTGCGTCTGTAAATACATGTCCGCATACAAAAAAAGCGCTTTTACAAGCGCTTTTAAATTTGTTCTTTTAACTTACTTCATCAACCCTTTTGCGAACTCTGCGGCAGCCTTCAGGTCTTCCTCATTGGGTCTTCCCTTGTGCATGCCCTTGAACTCGCCTTTGCAGTGGAATTCCTGCTCCACCATCGGGATGCCGACCTTGGCAGCCTCCGCCTTCACCTTTTTATAAGTGGAGTTCAGCATGGCCGCGGAGCCGAAATTGGCGATCCTGCCAACCAGAGTTTTGTCCAGCGCGCGTATGAAGCTGCGGACCTCCGGGTCGATGGTGAAGGCGTAGTAGGAATTGCCCAGCAGCAGGATATCCACCGGCTCACGCAAGGGTTCGCTGATGGGCAGGGCTTCGACACCGAGGACAGCAGCAATGGCTTCGGCCAGTTTCTTTGTATTACCGGTTTTCGTGTAGTAGCGGACTGCAAATGTCATGATCAAAACTCCTTTATTTCATAACCCGCTGCTTCCAGCACTTCCAGTGCCTGCGCAAACTTCTCCTGCTTCACCAGCACGTAATCTGTGTTGAACGTCGACACCGCAAAGATGCTGATGCCCTCTTCGGCCAGGATCCCTGAGATCTGCGCCAGGATGCCCACGAGAGAGAAATCCAGCATACCGACGATGCGGAAACCGCGCCATCCATCATCTCGTACCGTCACGGTGATGGGCACGTCTTCTGTACGGCACACCAAGGAGATCTCTTCGTCAGTCCGTCCAATGAAGAAAAATCCGGCGGACAGGTCTATGTCGGCCATGGAGGCCGTTTTGCAGACCGTGATGTCATATGGGAGTTTTTGCAGCCGGATCATTTGTCTGCCCACCGTATCGACTTCAGGAACGTATCCAGCACGGCCTGGCTCTGCTCCAGCATCTCGTCACGCATATAACAATGGATATAGTAGAACGTGCTGCCCTTCTTCAGGACCATGCTCTGGGCGGCCATGCGAACGGAAGCAGTATCGTAGCGATAGCGGAACCCATGGCTCTCGATGCCGTCGATCTCCTCTTTGATGAACTGGCGCCGTTCATAGCCCATATTTTCCATCAGCTTACGCAGCTTGCCTTCCATGTTCTGCGCTGTCTCACGTGCGTTCACGATCTTCGATGCGAAGAAACTGCGCTTCCAGGCAATGCAAAGGATCATATGACGGTCCGGATCTTTGACGCACCAGGCCGGCGCGCCGTAGGGGGTCGAAAGCTGCGCTTTCTCCTCGTCGGTCATCGGATCGAAGCCATCCGGGATCACGAGGGCAAGTTCTTTGTTGAGGATCATATCTTCCATGGTTCGTTCTCGCTTTCTGCGATGATCGTCCATGATCACTGCGGGCGGTTTGCGGCCGCTGAAAATGATCACCAGGAGGATCAGCAGCAGGATGATGGGGATAGACAGGATCGGCATGACGACGACCGGTTTGATCAGGACGCCTTCCGCCGTGACCGTCAGGATGCCAGGGCGGGTCTCGACACGATGGCCCCGCACCAGCAGGCGGTGTGTGTTGATACTGTAAGGCGTGCAGGTGACAAGAGTACACAGGTCCTGCCCCGGCACGACGCGCAGATCTCTGGTCTCCTGCGGCAGGACGATGCGGATCTGGTCTACCTCGTACGTCAGGACTTCATCCAGCGTCCGGATGATGAAAGTATCGCCTTCGGTCAGCTGGTCGATATCAGTGAACAGGCGGGCGGATGGCAGGCCGCGGTGTCCCGACAGCACGCAGTGGGTGCTCGGACCTCCGACAGGCAGGGATGTTCCCTCGATGTGGCCGATCGCGATCTGCAGGATGCTGTCATCTGTGCCGTGATAGATGGGCAGGGTGCAGCGGATCTTTTGTATTTCAATATAACCGATGACACCGCTTCCGTCAATATCCAGTTGCTTTTCATACTCGGCCCACTGCTCCTCGGTCAGATACGCACCTCCGCCCCCCATCCGGGCGATCTTTTCGTTGTACGCATGCGCACTGTCCAGGAGTTCCTGATACCGGTCGTTGCTGACATGTGTCACCGCTTCCGCATAGCCTACCACGACCTTGGACTGCCGGTAGCTGTTCCACCAATTGGCGATCGGCGGATATAGTAAAAGGGACAGTCCGACACAAAGCATTACGACCAAGATGATGTTGGTAGTTTTTCTCTTCATGTCACACTCTCCCTATGACTATATGCGGGGAGAGGATCGCTCCCCTCCCCGGATGTTTTGCAGAAATCCAAACGATATGCTTATTTGCCTGCACGCTTGCGGCTGACCAGGATGATGCCTGCGCCGATGACCAGGATCGAACCCAGAGCGTAGAAGATGTGCGTACCGATGCCACCGGTGGAAGGAAGCTCAGCGCCGCCCTTATTCTTGATCTTGACCTCAAACAGGTGGTTATCGTTGGCGGACAGCTCTGTATCACCCATCTTTGCGGTCCACTCACAAGTCAGTTTATCATCATCTGTTTCAGCTGTGATCTCCACCGTGACCGGTTCCTTCAGCAGATTGTAGCCATTCGGAGCCACAAGCTCGTGGATGGTATAGGTACCTTCGTTCAAGCCTTCAAATTTCAGATGGCCCTTCTCATCGACGTAGCCTTCTGCAATGACAGGTTCTGTCTTAGTATCTTTGACGACTTCCGTGACCTTGGCAAACTTCTTCTTGCCTTCGTCATCGTATTTGTCCTTGGTCGCATCGGTCGGAGCGGTCTCGGTATAAGTGCCGTCTTTCAGCATATACCAGGTGCCGTTTGTGTCCTCTTTATAGATTTCCTTGTTGATCAGGGTAACGACGACGCCTTCGCCCTCGATCTTGAACTTGGCTCCGGTCAGGGTCTTGCTTTCATTCGCAGAATCGACCTTGATCAGTTCGATGCCGGTGGTAAAAGTCTTGGTCTGGACTCTAGGTGTCTCGCCGGTCGGTTCATCCGGGCCGGGCTCATCCGGATGGTCCGGATCGCCGTTGTAATCATAATTCGGATTGTTGGAGTAGGTCAGCTGGACCTCATTGGCATTGCCGGTCTCTGACAGATCCGCGTCTTCATTCAGCGTCGCGGAATAAGACACTGTAATGGCATCGTCTTTCTGATCCTTGTACTGGATGAAGTCCTTCAGAACGATCTTGATGGTGGTTTTATCCCCGTCTTTGCCGGTCTCGACATAGAAGTCTGTATCCTTCGTCAGGGTCTTGTCTCCAATCTTGATCGCCACGTCATCGTTGAAGGTCAAACCTTTGTCCATAGTATCGTTCAGAACAAAGAAGTACTTCTCATAACCTGTCATATCCGGAACTGTGGACGTGATCTCATACGAAACGGTATCACCGATGGACGCGGAAGCTGCGCTTAGTTCCTGCTCGCCGTCTTTGATCTTCTTGTCGACGCTGGGCACTTCGCTCTTGACATCAGCTGTCACATCGCTGACGACTTCGAGGATGAAACGTGTGTAGGCGGCGTCTTCTTTACCGTCCTGGCTTCCGTCAGCATCTTTCACCAGGTAGTACCCTTCATCCAGGCCCTCGATCTTGTCACTTCCGGTACCGGCAGGAGTCGTCAGATGTTTGGCAACGATGTCCGCGAACTTCTGCGTGTTCTCAGCATCATTATCAAACTGCTGCAGGACCTCGGCCACCTCAGCGGCACTGCCGCAGGCAGCGAAAGGCTTCTCACCTTCGCCGAATTCGGTATTCTCGAGTTCTTCTGCCAGCGCCTCTCCATCCACGCCGGTACCCCAAATAATGTTGGAGAGGACCTTTTTGCCGTCATCCTCGAACAGATCGCCCGAAAACACCTGATATGCCACGTAAGTGTGTGTCCCTTTGTCGTCTTCATTCTGTTCCAGGGTAATGGTATACGCGAATGCAGTGGACGACATCGCCAGCACCATGATCAAAGCGATCAGCAGTGTGGAAAAGCGCTTTACGTGTTTCATTCTGTATACATCCTTTCTTAATGTTTTTTCTATTGTTCAGATGCAGCGCGGCGCATGTTTTGCTGCATCATGTTTTCCT
>JAFVHC010000334.1 GCA_017474705.1 Bacillota bacterium | reverse complement strand
ACCAGTTGCATTTATTGTAGCACATAATGGAGTCAGACCACATTACGAAAATATTAACTTATTCATAAATCTGTAATGCGGTCAATCTGTAATGGGGTCAGACCCCTTCCGGCTTGCTGTCCCGTCCCATCAGTTCACCGACGGTTTCAGCCGGGTCTTTTCCATGATTTATGACTTGATCGGCAGCTTCAATGATGGGCAGCTCTACGTTATATTTCTTCGCTAAGGTCAATGCAGCGGGAATGGCATTGATACCTTCCACGACCATGCCGACCTGCTGTACTGCTTCCTTCGGCGAATACCCTTGACCGATCAGGAATCCGCAGCGATTGTTTCGACTATGCCTGCTGGTCGCTGTAACGATCAGATCTCCCATCCCAGCCAGACCGGAAAAAGTTTCGAACCTGCATCCTGCCGCCATGCCAAGACGTGTGATCTCTGCCAGTCCGCGTGTGATCAGAGCTGCTTTTGTGTTATCACCATACCCTAGGCCGGAGGCTACGCCGGTGGCAAGCGCGATGATGTTCTTCAAGGCGCCGCAAAGCTCCACGCCTTTAATATCTGTGTTTGTATATACACGCAGCACGGGATTAGAGAAGGCAGCCTGGACCTGTTCGGCGATCGTCAGGTCCTCATGGGCGGCCACGATCGTTGTAGGTAGATCCATGGCGACTTCTTCCGCGTGTGTTGGCCCGGAAAGAGCAACGACCTTTGCGTGAGGGATCTCGGATGTGATCACTTCAGAAAGAGTCATGAGGGTCTCAGCTTCCAGACCCTTGGCCACATCCACGATGATCTGACGGTCTTTCACATAAGGGGCTGCAAGTTTTGCCGTAGAGCGAACAAAAACAGATGGAACGGCAAATACGAGGATGTTTTTGTCCGGACATACGTCTCGTATGTCCTTGGTAAATGAGATCGCCTCGGGTATTTCCATATCGGGCAGGTTTTTATGTCGTCTTGTTCTAATCAACTCATCGATCTCGGCAGGAAGAGCGGACCAGATGGTCACAGTATGTCCGGAATTACAAAGCATCCTGGCCAGCGCCATTCCCCAGGTACCGGCTCCGAGTATACCTATTTTCATTATTCTCACCTCATAAAGGATATTTTCTTTGCGGGATGTTTCCCTCGGCAACCAGATCACAGTTGCAGGACGTAAAGGATCTGCGTTTATTGTACCAAAAAAATACATATATTACAAGGAACACACAAATCACGGGTGACCGCATTGCAAATGGTGCTTCGATTGAGTATAATGTTTCAAATGGTGATAAACCGTTAGGAGGTATTATATGGCGATCGACACAAGTAAAGTATCCAAACTGGGTTTTGGCCTGATGCGCCTGCCCGAGACCGACGGCAAGATCGATCTTCCGCAGGTCTGCCGAATGGTGGACAAATTCATCGAAGCGGGGTTCAATTATTTTGATACCGCTTATGTGTATCACAGCGGCCTGTCAGAAGTTGCCGCCCGGGAAGCCCTTGTCAAACGGTATCCAAGGGATTCCTTCTATCTGGCGACGAAGCTTCCGGCCTGGGAAATGAAGGGACCGGAAGACAACGAGCGCATCTTCCAGGAGCAGCTGGAGCGCTGCGGCGTCGAGTATTTCGATTTCTATCTGCTGCATTCCATCGAGGATGGCTCCAATCATGACGCATATGAGAAGTTTGGCAGCTGGGATTGGGCGAAAGCCAAGAAAGAGGCCGGTCAGATCCGTCATCTGGGCTTTTCTTTCCATGGAAGCCCCGAACTGCTGGAGGACGTGCTGGATCGGCATCCGGAAGTGGAATTCGTACAGATCCAACTGAATTATGCGGACTGGACGAACCCACTGGTACGCTCCGGCCGTTTGTACGAGATCCTGCATGAAAGAAACATCCCCATGGTCATCATGGAGCCTGTCAAGGGCGGAACGCTGGCTAATCTGCCGGAGCAGATCACGGACATGTACAAAGAAGCGCGGCCGGACAAGTCCATCGCTTCCTGGGCACTCAGGTTCGTGGGTTCGCTGCCGGGGATCATGACCATTCTTTCCGGTATGTCCAATGAAGGCCAGATGGAAGACAACCTGTCCACTTTCAAGGATTTTGAACCGCTCTCCGCGGAAGAAAGCGCTTTGGTGGAAAAGGCTTCCGAGATCTGGCGCAGCATCCCGCAGATCGGCTGCACGGCCTGCCGCTATTGCTGCGACGGATGTCCCATGCAGATCAATATCCCGGAGATCTTCCGTGCGGAAAACACGCTGCGCATCTACCCGGATGATTGGCGCGCGAAGGCGTACTATGGCACTGTAACGGAAGCAGGCGGCAAGCCTGCGGACTGCATCGGCTGCGGCCAGTGTGAGAGCGTCTGCCCGCAGCACCTGCCGATCATCGAACTGCTGCAGGAGATCAGCGGCAAATATTGATAACACTGGTCTACGGAGCGTCGACGAGAGCTAGAAGCTTGTTCTTAACATGCTGCGCCGTGGGCTCAATACTGTACGGCCAGAGGATCAGCCGCACATCGTTCTTCCTGCAGAGCTGATCCTTGCGGTGGTCGAGTTCCTTGCGCTGCTGCAGCGCTTCCTCTCCACCAAAGAACTCGATCGGCAGATAGTGCTGGATGCCCTGGTACTCGATGGCTGTCTTAAGGGACGGGATGTAGAGATCCAGACTTTGGCGCTCCAGCCAGTCCGGGCGATACTGGTAGAGTGTGTCCGGGAATTGTTTATGGACTTCACGAAACAATGAAAGCTCGTGTTTCCATTTCGGACGGATCACGCCCTCCGCTGTCAGCCGTGTGCGGATGCGCGTGCGCTCCAGCCGCCAGTTCGTACGGAAGCCGTCCTGTTCTTCATACAAAGCCAGGTCGGTGTACCACCACTGGAAAAATGGCATCAGGGCCAGTGTCAGGTTGAGGAAGAGCTCCAGTTCGGAAGCGGCAAAGCCGCATTCCAGGATATGATCGATGTTTCTGCGCACATACACGGTCTTGGCAGGATCATGACAGTGCGGCAAAGAGCCGAGATAGCGAGCCAGCCGATCTGGCAGATAGGGCGATCTGAGAACGATGCCGTCCTCCTGCAGCAGGTTTTGATACCAGGGCAGGGAATGACCATACAGGCAATAGCCTCCGAAGAGATCTTCGGAGGCATTTGTGTATAACAGGTGGAACATCAGCAGCACATCGTCCATCCGGCGCTTGTCGAAAACGGCCAGATAATGCACGGCCTCTTCATCCGGAAAGAGACTGCGTACCGGACGAAATACTTCTGCTTTCCTGCACACATCCGTGACCACGAAAAACTGGGAAACAAAGCTTTCCGGAAAGAGGAAGCAGGCTTTATGGTCCGTATCGATGTCAGCAAATTGATCTAGAAAGGTTTGTACGTACGGGTTGATCTGAAACGGCGCTTCCGAAAGGATCCTGGCGCGTGTGGCATAGCGGTAGGGCAGATCGTCCCAGGACAGCCGGATCAGAAAACGGTCATAATGACCGGCTTCATATTCGGCGCGGAGTGCTTCATCGAAGGTTTTCCTGTAGGACTCATGTTCTTCCAGCAGCTGATCCAGCGTGGTACAGGTGCTCATTTCATGGTGCGTAGGATAGCGGTCCCAAAGCATTTCCAGCCGGTCAAAGGACGTTGAAACGGTGGGTTTTTTATGGATCGGAGGGTAAGGCGTGTCGGACATGGGCGGACTCCTGTTTCATAAGATGAAGCCATGATACTACGGCAGAAGTCCAAAAAACGTCTGTTTTCATTGATTTCATACGGTTTGTTGCGTTTCTTTGATTTGTTGTATATACTTGGAGATAACTAACGGCAATCATCATGCGCAAGGAGAAAACACATGCCCGCTGAACGAAGCCACGCACCATCCAAAGAGGAGCTTTTGGAATATCTATGCACTTTCACGAAATCAGAAGAGATCTATCGTCGCTATCATGATCTGGCCGGCGCACCTGATCAAAAAGTCGCCTATCTCAAGGAGATCGAGGCATATGCGGTGGAACACCATCTGATCATACCGGAGGTCGTGCAGTTGGAACTGCCGGAACAGTTCACGGAGCAGACTTATTACTCACATCTGCCCATCGGCCGCGGATCGGACGTCAATGTGGCCCGGCATCTGCGCTATACACCGGTCTTTCGCTACAGCACCTCTTTCTTTGAGATCTACTACGCGCTTTCGGGCACGGTCCACTACACCTTGAACGATGTGCCCTGCATTCTTCCGCAAGGAGATATCAGCTTTATCGCACCAGGCGTCCCTCGTTCGATCGAGGTCTTTGATGACAGCGTGCTTTTGAGCATCCATGTCCGGCACGATACGTTTGCCGCTGCCTTCAGCAACACGCTGCGATACGATAACATCCTTTCCGACTTTTTCCTGAGCAACCTGTACAGCCGCGAACCGATCGGCAACGTGCTTTTCCACGCCGAAGGGGATCCGGATCTGCGGGACCTGGTGCTGGACATGTATCGGGAAGCGCATTACCCGGATGATTTCAGTTTTCGCATGCTGAACCATCTGCTGTCGGTGTTCTTTATCCGGATCCTCAGGCGGTATGAGGATCAGGCGGTCGTGGACGCTGGCGGACAGGGAAGGGCAGGGAGCCCTGTCCCGGCTATGCTCAGCTATATTTATGATCACTTTACTGAGATCTCATTGGATGAGCTGGCGGAAAAGTTCAATTATTCGACGTCACACTGTTCCCGACTCATCCGGACGCATACAGGACGTGGGTTCCAGTCGATCCTGCGAGATGTGCGGATGCAGCAGGCCTGTTCTTTGCTGCTGACGACAGGTGACTCCGTGGCTGAGGTCAGTGCCAAGGTCGGATACGCCAACCCGGAGTCCTTTATCCGTGCTTTTGAAAAGCAGTTTGGCCTTTCACCGGCGGCATTTCGGAAGCAAAATGCTGTATCATAAGAAGGTTTTACGGTGTATTCATGCCTGATGGGACAGCTTTGTTGAAAGAGCATGTATCCATAGAGGAGTGATCGAGCCATTTTTCATGCCTCAGGAGTTCAAAATTTCAAAAGGGCATGCCAAGAGGAATCATTATAGATTTCTTGGGCATGCTTTTTTCATGTCAGACAACAATGAGGCATGTATCTCGACGAGTCTGAAAGAGAAAGAATGCATGCCTTTTATATGCATAGAGGAAAAAGGACATGATTTGAGCCTGATCGAAGAAGTGCTCAAAAAAAGGATAAAAAGCAAGCATATAGAATCGCAAAAAATATCAGTTATTGATGATCGATTCGATCATTGGATCTCGATGTCGGGACTGATATAATATAGTCAAAGCATCGGAGAAACTATATAAGGAGGCTGCTATGATCATCATCGGAATCGATATCGGAGGCACCCATTTCCGCATCGGAGCGGTGAAGGATGGGCATATGCTGAAGTTCGAGAAAGTGCTGACGGCTTCTGTCTTCTGCACCAGCGATGCCATCGGAGATCTGGCTCGGAAGATCCAGTCTTTCGGCGAGGGGATCGATTACAAAGCAGTGTCCGTCGGCATCCCCGCGGCGCTGGATCGGGCACGGAAGACGGTCCTGCAGGCACCGAACCTGAAATTCATGGAGCGGATCCCGGTCGTGGAGGGGCTGAGCGCACTTTTAGGGGTGCCGGTCATCGCGGAACGTGACGTGACCATGGGCCTGTGCTATGACGCGGCAAAATACCATCTGCCGCAGGAAGGCATGATCTGCGGGATCTACTTCGGGACCGGCGTGGGCAATGCGATCCTGCTGGATGGAAAACCATGGAAGGGGCACAATGGTGTGGCCGGGGAACTGGGACACATCCCGGTCCATGGCAGCACGATCCCCTGCGGATGCGGCAATATCGGCTGCATGGAATGCAGTGCAGGCGGCAAGTATCTGGCGGTCCTGCAGAAGGAACAATACCCGGAGACGTCCATAGGAAAGCTCTTCACTGCACATGCGACAGAAGCGCCCCTTGTCGAATTCGTGGATCTTATGGCGCAGGCGGTGGCGGCGGAAGTCAACATCCTGGACCCGGATGCCTTAGTCATCGGCGGTGGGGTCATGAACATGGAAGGCTTCCCAAAGGATCTGCTGAAAGAGCGGATCGAAGCGAGATTAAGAAAACCCTATCCGGCCGAAAGCCTGGAGATCCTCTTTGCGGAGGATGAGCCGGATAAGAGCGTGGTAGGTGCTGTGCGTTTTGCTTTGGACCAACTGAAAGGAGAAAAAGAATGCTGAAGGATCTGAGAGTGAATAATGTTGCTGCCCCCCTGGCACTGGATGAGGCGCCGGTATTCAGCTGGCGCATGGACTGTGCGCGCACGGGAGCCCGGCAGACCGCCTATCGCGTGGTGGTTTCTGCAGAAGAAAAGGCCCTTTGGGACAGCGGCCGTGTAGAGAGTGCGGACTCCCTCGGGATCGCCTGCCCTGTGAGATTGGAAAAAGAATCTGATTATGAGTGGAGCGTTACCGCCTGGGATGAGACCGGTGCGGAGCACACGGCGGAGTCTTCCTTCGGGACCGGCTTGATGGGTGAAGATCTTGAAGCCTGGCACGGTGCGGAATGGATCGGCCCGGACGAAATGTATCTGGCGGCCGAAACGATCCCCGTCTTCCGCCTGGAATACGCCATCCAGATCGAAGAAGACGGGCGGAAAGCCGGCGTTATTTTCGGCGCGAACGATCCTCGCCTCCTGTCTTCGACCAAAAACAACTACCTCATCCATGGGGAAAACTATATGAGCTGCGTGCTGAACGTCGGGCAGATCCCTGCAACGGTGGAGTTTAACCGCAAAGGATATGCGCCGGGCGAAGAGGGCGAAGTGTGCTTTGCTGTGATCGAAGTGCCGGAGACCGTGATCTCTAAGGAAAATCGTTTCCAGATGCATCAGTTCGAGCTGATCTGCAGCGGCAACCAGCTGGATCGCATCCTGCTGGATGGGACCGCTCTGGAAACAGACGAAGAGAACGCCCGCCTGGTACGCAGACCGATGAACATGGAACCGGAGCACACGCATCTGGTGCTCAATCCGCTGAAGAAAATCATTGACGTGCCGATCTATCCGCGTCTGAACGAAGTCGGCTTTGTGACCGACGAGGCCAGCACCGCTCGCTTCAGTGGCTATTCCATCCGCCATTATGCCCACGAGCATGCGGAGATCTTTGGCGCCTCCACCGGTGCGACCTTCAAGATCTTCTCCGGGAAACCAGGCCTGACCATCGAAGAGGGCGTGATCACTGCTGCACCAGGCACCTTGACCTATGCCGATCCTTCGTATGCATCAGTGCCGATGCTGCGTAAAGAATTCACGTTGGAGAAACCGATCGCTTCAGCTCGACTGTACGCTGCTGCCTGGGGCATCTACGAGATCGCGATCAATGGACAGAAAGCCGGGGATGATTACCTGGCACCGGGCGATATGGACTTCCGTCAGCACGTCGTGTACGAGACCTATGACGTGACGGATCTGCTCAAGGAAGGCGCGAACGCGATCGGTGCTACAGTGGCATCCGGCTGGTACGGGGATCAGTCTTCCTATACCATCGAGAACTACAACTGGTACGGGGATCGGCAGGCGCTTCTGGCACTGCTCGCCGTGACCTATGCCGATGGGGAGACCGTCTACCTGCCGACTGACGGCAGCTGGCAGTACTATGGCGAAGGTCCTGTCCGCTATGCCGGCAACTTCAATGGCGAGATCTATGACGCCCGGCGTGAACAGGAAGTCGAAGGCTGGACCAAGGCCGGTTTTGCCGGCGCTGGCTGGCGCCCCGCAACACTGATAGGCAGCAAGGTCTTCGGGCAGGAACCCATCATCACCGCCAAGCCCGATCCCTACGTTACCAAGGTGGAAGAGCGGACTGCTCAATATGTCGGTTCCGAGACCCGCGGGGCGGACCAGGATACGGTCTACATCTACGACATGGGCATCAACATGGTCGGTGTGCCGGAGATCACCCTGCCACAGGGAAAGCCTGGGCAGAAGATCACGGTCCGCTACGCGGAGATCTGTTACCCGCGCCTCAAAGAAGACAACCCGTACTATTATGGTGATCTTGCCGGCCTGATCCTGACGGAGAACCTGCGCGGCGCACTGGTCACCGACAAATACACCATGAAAGGCGAGGGCACCGAAGTCATCCACCCGCGGTTTACCTTCCACGGCTATCGCTACGTCGAGATTTCGGGTACGGACGGTCCGATTCCTGCGGAAAATATCAAAGGCATCGTGCTGAGCTCCGTTCGTGCGACCTCCCACTATCAGTCTTCCAATCCGCTGACCAACCAGCTGTTCGATAATATCATCTGCTCTACCAGCGGCAACCATCTGTCCATCCCGACGGACTGCCCGCAGCGCGACGAGCGTCTGGGCTGGGCCGGCGACGCGCAGGTCTACAGCGAAGCCGCGGTCTACATGGCCGACATGCGTGCTTTCTACGCGTACTTCGACCAGCTGCAGAGGGAAGCGCA
The DNA here is from genome assembly GCA_017474705.1 of Bacillota bacterium. GTDB lineage: Bacteria > Bacillota > Clostridia > Lachnospirales > Bianqueaceae > RUG159. The sequence continues at coordinate 4,349 of JAFVHC010000334.1, read as the reverse complement.
GGGTTCGGACGGTACGTTCCATCTGTTCGCACCTTCTTACAATGAGACCGGAAAAGCCTTCGCCCTAGGCTATACCTGGAACGCGGCCGGCGTGGTGATCCCCTTCCGCACATATCTGCAGTATGGAGATCTGAAACTGCTCAAGGGCATGTATCCGGCGATGAAGAGCCACGTGCTGGGTATGATGCACTGGACCATGGAAGGATATCAGTGCCTGTCCTCCTACATCGGCTTCCTGGGCGATCACTTGTCTGTCGTTCCTACGGATCCCTTCCTGCTGGACAACGCACAGTTCTATCGTTCTGTCATCTTTACGCAGCAGGCCGCCGAGATCCTGGGAGAAGATGCGGATGCCGCGACGTTCCGCACCTTCGCGGAAAACCTGAAGGCCGAGTGGAACAAGACTTTCATCAATAAAGAAGGCCGCACTTGCAAGGCGGACGGGACATTGGAAGATACACAGTCTTCCTATGCATTGCCCCTGCTCTGCGGCATCATCTCCGACGAAAACAAACCGATGGTGCAGCTGCATCTGAAAGAGGCCTGCGAGAAGACCGATCATACCATGACCACCGGCTTCATGGGCACCGGTCCGCTGCTGCCCGCTTTGACCGAGGCCGGCGAGACCGAGACCGCATACAAACTGTTCGAGCAGACGAAGTATCCTTCATGGCTGTATCCGGTGGTCAACGGAGCAACGTCCATCTGGGAGCGCTGGAATTCCTACACCATCGAAAATGGTTTCAGCGGCAACAACGGCATGAACTCCTTCAACCACTATTCTCTTGGCGCCGTCGGCTCCTGGATGATGGAATACCAGGCGGGTATCGCCCGGGGCGAAAAAGAGGCCTTCAAGGACTTCATCCTGCAGCCCACGCCCGGCGGACATTTCGACTGGGTGAACGCTTCGTATGATTCCATTTACGGAACGATCGAATCGAATTGGAAGACCACCGATGGGGCTTTGACCGCATATGAAGCTGTCGTCCCGGCCAACACCACGGCGACTTTGTATCTCCCGGTGGGAGAAGACAAGGTCAAGGAACTTAGGCCCATGGAAGGAGCAGAGTATCAAGGCATGGTCAAACGCTTCGGCAAAGACACGGCCTGCTTCAAACTGACATCCGGCCGCTATGTCTTCACCTGGAACTGATCGGAGGAGCGTGAAATGGCAGTATTACAAGTCAAGTTATCATCGGCATCCTTATTGAGAAGTGTTCCGGTCACGGTCATCCTTCCGGTGGACAAGGTGGCTCTGCCGGGGATGCCGTACCAGGATCCGCGTCCATTCAAAACCTTGTATCTGCTGCATGGCATGTTCGGGGATCAGGAGGACTGGATCCAGTACACGAACATCCGCCGGTACGCGGAGGAGCACGATCTGTGCGTCGTCTGCCCGTATGGTGAGAACCGTTTTTACACGGATCAGCCGAAGGAGTTTGCCCGGTATGGACAGTTCATCGGGGAAGAACTGGTCGAGCTGACCCGCAGGATGTTTCCGCTGTCTACCAAGCGGGAAGACACCTGGATCGGCGGCCTTTCGATGGGCGGTTATGGCGCACTGCGCAATGGTCTGAAGTATCATGAGACCTTCGGCCGGATCTGCTCTTTGTCCACGGCCAACCTGGCGGCGGATCTGGAGATGCTGCAGGAGGAGGCCCCGTTCCCGTTGATGGACAAGCGCTTTGTCGAAAGCCTGATGGGCGGACTGGATACGATCCCGCAGAGCGACAACAGCATCGAATGGCTGGCAGCCGACCTTGCTGGCAAGAAGGTGGACCTCCCGTCGGTCTATTTGGCCTGCGGCCTGTCCGATCCTTTCCTGGAAGGCGTCCGCAAGCTTAAGGATCTGCTGCTGCAGTTGGGTTATCGGGTAATATATGACGAACGACCCGGCGGCCATGAGTGGGATTTCTGGGACGCTGAGATCAAGGAATTTCTTGGATGATGGGTCGGATATAAAGTAACGCAAAAAAAATAGGAGTCTGAAAAATGAGTGAATCGTTTTTCAGACTCCCTTTCATATAAGAGGGAAAATGCAAGACTTTTGGGCTGAATTACTTGATATATCGTCGAGGACGGCGACAGAAAGTAGTCATGGGGATCAGAGTACTTGGAGAATCATCGAGATCGGCATCAGAAAGTAGGATCCACCGCAGCATTACTGTCTGGTCATTATATCCTCATCTCATCCAGTACCAGGTTTGAACAATATACTTTCTGAATTCACATCCTGCAAAGCAGGAAGTATGCAAGCCCATCCCATTACTTCTTAAATCTAGCTATGCTATCCTTTGAAAGTAAAGAGCGTCGTTCGGATACTTTCACCCTGAATACAGGAAAATCTGGAAAGTAATAGACCCGATCGGGCTACTGTCAATAGAATCAAACCAGACATCCTCAGGACTGAGGATCCAAGAAAACACCGTTTTTGATATACCTTCTGCCATTTCCGTCAATAAAGGTATCCATCTCTGAAGTGGCTTCGATCGTTACAGTCTGTCCATTGATCCCGACGTCGTAACGTCCACCACCCAAAGACTTGACAGGGTCTCCGTTCCGCAGGCGCATGTTCTCTTTGCCAGTATCAACGATAATCGGCCGGCAGAAGATCAGGAAGAAGGCGGCGCCGATCAGGCTGAGGACGAACGCGATGGCGGAACTGCATCCCGGCACGATGAAAGGATGAAGCCCAGAAGACACAGGGACAGGCCGATGTTACTGTTATAGCGATAGGAGCGGTAACCCAGGATGGCGATCATGACACCGGAAGCGATCCCGCCGACAAGGTTCAGATCCTGCTTCGTTCCGAGCACGACCACCCCGTTAGCTTTCATATACAGGCCGGACAGGCAGCCGATCGCAAGGGAGAGCAGGATATAGGGCAGAACATTGCGTGGCTTGGAACAATGCATGACCGCACCTTTCATCATGAAACCAGCAGCGATGAACACGAGGACCAGGATGCTGCCGGCAAAGTCGACCAAAGGGGCGAGGACAGCGGTGAGCACCGGAACCAGCAACAGAGAAAGGAAGTATACAAAAGGTGCTTTGGATCGGCGATACAGTCCTGAGAAACAGGCAGAGACGAGGGATCCGGCCGCGATCCCGGCAACGGGGATATAGCAGGTGGGGAACCCTTGGTTCATGTGGAACAGTTTTACATAGATTGCGTTCGTGATGGCGTCCATCAAGTGGTTCATCTGCGGTACCAGAGAAGACTGCAGAACGAAAGCGCTTAAGGCTCCGACCGCAAGACCGGCAGCCCACAGTGGCAATGGTGTATGATGCTGGCCGTTCTGGGCGGCCTTTTTCGAAGACGATCCATCGGAAGTCATCAGGGTGCTGACACCAATGACACCGAAGGTGAAAGTCAGCATGATGGACAGCCAGCAGCCGAAACCGTATACGACGGTAACGAATAAGCTCATAAAGTAGTGATCATTGAAAAGACCGTTGGGAAGATGCCTGGAAATGTCCAGCTGATAGTGCCAGGAAAATACCGCCCAGCAGATCATCGCAAGGATCTCCATGACGAACATGGACTTTTTCCAGACTTTGCCGATCATCAGTAAGGCGACTACGATCAGCAGATTGATCACGATATAAGTTTGAAGATAAGAGTAGGTAATCATTGAAGTTGCTCCTTCTCGCTTTGAACTTTTACCATTAATACGAGGCGATAAAACAAAAGGTTACAGACTTCAACAAAAATTATATAAATAATGCTTGACAAAATTGTGCGCAATCTATATAATGCGCTTTAAACCGATGAAGGAGAAAAGTACACTTGACTTAAGGGCACAGCGAGCTGCGGATGGTGGGAGCGCGGCGCGGGCGGTCTTGTGGAATGGTTTCCTGAGGGCGACCTGAAACCGGCGGCAGTTTTCATTCGTGAAACACCGGGAGTAGGGAAGACGGAGATTCCCTCTGTTAACAAAGGACGCTGCATGATAGTGCGGTCAGAGTGGACATCATAATGATGTCAAGCGGGGTGGCACCGCAGGAGAGTTCATATTCCCCTGTCCCAGCATGTTGCATGGGACAGGGGTTTTCTATTGCAGTTGCTCCTGTCCGAAGGATCCCGGGGCAAGGCCCCGACAGCTTTCCACAAGGAGGAAACGATCATGGCTGAAAAGAGAGTCATCAAAACCGAGGAGAAAAAGGGCCTCACTGTATCTGATATCATTTTGATCGCCGTACTGCTGGCAGCCGGCGCGGTGCTCAAGTATTTCGCGGGCTCCATCATCAATTTCTTCGGCATGAAACCGAACTTCATCATCGCGAGGTACTGCCTGGCGATCCTGCTGATCCGCCCGCGGTTCATCGAGTGTCTGATCATCGGTCTT
>JAFVHC010000333.1 GCA_017474705.1 Bacillota bacterium | reverse complement strand
GCAGATCCCCGGCATGTTCAATGATCTCCTCAGACAAGCCCAAACGACGGGAAATAGCAAAGGCATTGCTCTTGCCGGGTACGCCGATCAGCAGGCGGTACGTCGGCTGCAGAGTGTCGACGTCGAACTCACAGCTGGCATTTTCCACCCCTTCCGTGGACAGCGCATAGACTTTCAGTTCACTGTAATGGGTAGTCGCAACGGTCAGGATCTTTCTGGTCCTCAGATATTCCAAAATGGCATTCGCCAAGGCAGCGCCTTCGACCGGATCCGTACCGGCGCCAAGTTCGTCGAACAGGACCAGGGAGAACGGTGTGACCTTCTTCAGGATCTCCACTATGTTGACCATATGTGAGGAGAATGTACTCAAGGATTGTTCGATGCTCTGCTCATCACCGATGTCCGCAAAGATCTGATCCAGCACAGCGAGCTTCGGCTGGCCGGATGCGGGGATATGGAGGCCTGCCTGCCCCATTGCCTGGAGAAGGCCCAGCGTCTTCAATGTGACGGTCTTTCCACCTGTATTCGGACCGGTAACAACAAGAGAAGTGAACCCCTGTCCGATATAGATCGTGATCGGTACAACGGTACTTTGCTTCAAGAGCGGATGTCTCGCGTTCTTGAGCTCGATCTCCATCATCTCGCCAAAGGCAGGTTCCACTGCGTTCAGATCCAGCGCCAGTTTGGCCTTCGCGAACAGAAAGTCCAGCTGTACGAGCAGATCCAGGTCAGCTAATAATTCCGACGCAGCCCCATGGACCAATTCGCTTAATTCCGCCAGGATCCGTCGGATCTCTTTTTCTTCTTCCAGCGCTAATTCCGTAGCGCGGTTATTGAGCTGAACGACTGCCATTGGCTCAACGAATACGGTGGATCCGGATCCGGACTGATCGTGGACCATACCCGGTACACTGCCCTTATACTCCGCCTTGACCGGAATACAGTACCGTCCGTTGCGCTGGGTGATGACAGCGTCCTGCAGCATGGTACGATAGGTCGAAGAATGCAGCATGCCCTGCAGATGTGAACGCACCCGCTCCTGGTTGATGCGGATCTCCTTACGGATGGATGCCAGTTTAGGGCTTGCGTGATCGAACATCTCTTCTTCGGATGCGATGCATCTGCGGATCTCGCGCTCAACGGCACTCAGCGGATTGAGTCCCATGAAGACCGGATCCAGGTATGGGTAGGATTCATCCTCCCGCACATGCTTGCCATAGGTCTTCATCATTTCCGTGCCCGACAGAAGGCCTGCGATATCCAGCAGTTCCCCCATGGTCAGGATCGCACCTTTAGCCGTGCGTTCTACGCTTGGCCGGATATCCTTGAGGCCGGAAAAGACCGGACGGCCGCGGGAGACCAATAAAGTGAATGCCTCTGAAGTCTCTCTCTGCCATCGCCGGATCTCATAGATATTATCCGAGGGTACAAGCTCCTGACACAATGCGCGGCCGGGGGCTGAAACAGCGTGATCGGCCAATTTGCCGATCACTTTATCATATTCAAGTTTTTTCAGGTATTTTTCTTCCATAATCGAATTATCGATCCCAGGAGAACGTCCTGGGGGATCCTTTGTCCTGCATGCCGGTAAAATCCAGCTGACGGAGCGCTTCATACAGCACGATCGCGACCGAATTGGACAGGTTCAGGGAGCGAAAATGCTCCAGCATAGGGATACGGATGCAACCATCCTGATGGTCTTTGAGGATCTCCTCCGGGATACCGGCCGTTTCTTTGCCGAACATGATAAAATCATCCGGCTCGTACCGGACATCCGTGTAGCGGCGCGGTGCCTTGGTGGAAGCCAAAAACAATCGGATCCCAGGGTTCCTGCGAATGAAATCATCAAAATCCCGGTACGTTTTGATCTCGACGTCGGACCAATAATCCAAGCCAGCGCGGCGGACGTGCTTCTCATCGATGGAAAAACCCAGTGGTTCGATCAGATGCAGCGTACTGCCCGTACAGGCGCAGGTCCGGGCGATATTGCCTGTGTTCTGCGGGATCTCAGGTTCATGCAGTACGATGTTCATGCCTTTTTGTCTCCGGACAACTCTTCCGTGAACTCGCGCATAAGGGTGAGGGCCGTCTTCAGCTGCTGCATGCTATATGCATAAGAAATGCGGACAAACCCTTCTCCGCTGGCACCAAAAGCGGAACCCGGGACCACGGCTACATGTTTATTATATAAGAGTTTCTGGCAAAATTCTTCGGAAGTCAGTCCGAACCTGCTGATGTTCGGGAATACATAGAATGCACCCTTGGGTTCGAAGCAAGGCACGTTCATATCCTTCAGCATCTTCAGTACCAGGCGACGCCTATGGTTGTATTCTGTACGCATCTCCTCCACTTCCTGGTCCGCCCCTGTCAGCGCCTCGATCGCAGCATACTGGCTGAGTGTAGGTGCGCACATGATGGCATACTGATGGAGCTTGACCATCTGCGTGATCAGATCCGCCGGACCGACGGCATAACCCAGGCGCCATCCTGTCATGGAAAAGGTCTTTGAGAAACCATTGATGACAAGTGTACGTTCCCGCATACCCGGCAGCGACCCGATGGAAACATGACGCTCTTCTCCATAAGTCAGTTCGGCGTAGATCTCATCGGAGATGACGAACAGATCCAGATCGATGATGAGCTGGCGCACTTTCTCCAGATCCTGCCGTTCCATAACCGCGCCTGTCGGATTGTTCGGGAACGGAAAGATGAGGACTTTTGTCCGATCTGTGACATGGGACAGGATGTCTTCCGGTGTCAGTTTGAATTCGTTTTTCTCACTTAGTGGTACAGGAACGGGAACGCCTCCGGCCATAAGGGTACACGGTGCATAGCAGACGAAACATGGTTCCGGGATCAGGACTTCATCTCCCGGCTCCAGAATAGCCCGCAGTCCTACGTCGATCGCCTCGCTGCCGCCGACTGTGACCAGGATCTCGTGCTGCGGATCATATTCCAGATCGTATTTACGCTTGACGTAGATGCCGATCTCCTCGCGGAGGCGCTTCAAGCCGGCATTGGCCGTATAGATGGTCCGCCCCTGCTCGATCGAATAGATACCGGCTTCCCGGATCTTCCAGGGCGTGTCAAAATCAGGCTCACCAACACCCAAAGAGATGACGTGATCCATCTCGCTGGCAATGTCAAAAAAACGACGAATGCCGGAAGGCGCAAGGCCTTCCAGCTTCGAATTGATATATTTCCTCATGCTGATACGATGATCCTCTCATCCTTTTTCTCGTCCGCAAGGACCATACCGTTCTCTTTATACTTCTTAAGAACGAAATTGGTAGATGTGCTCAGGACATAGTCCAGGACTGCCAGCCGACGGGCGACGAACAAGGCCACTTCCTTCATGGTCTTGCCTTCCACGACGACCATCAAATCGAAAGCGCCGCTCATCAGATATACGGATGACACTTCGTCAAACCGATAGATACGTTCTGCAACAGCATCGAACCCCTGATCTCTCTGGGGCGTCACCCGGACTTCGATCAACGCGACAACGTGATCATCGTTGGTGCGATCCCAATCGATCATGGTATGATATCCATAGATGATCTTTTCACGCTCCATTTCAGTGATCTCACGGCTGATCTCCTCCTCCCGGGCATCCAGGATCGTTGCAAGATCTGTAACGGTAATACGCGCGTTTTTATCCATGACGCGCAGGATCTCTTCTCTCATAAACACTGCTCTCCTTATTCTTCGGGCTCGTCCGGGACTTCTGTTTCATCCGGCTC
>JAFVHC010000332.1 GCA_017474705.1 Bacillota bacterium | reverse complement strand
GTCATGGTTTCCCCGAGATCCTGGATGCGATCCTTCAGGTCATGCCGCTGGATCCTTATGTCGAAAAGCCTGTAGCCTTGATGCAGGTCGTGCCTGGCGATCCGGTCGAGACCCCGATCTGGGATACTTATAAAGAGATCATTGCCAAATATGACGAGCGTGGAGGAGATGCCGTCGAGAACATCGAACGTTTCTCTTTCTACGATCGTACCCGCGAAAACTCTTACGTAGTCATTATGTCCAGTGAGACCGCATTGTATGCCAATGTGATCCTCAAGAAAGGTGTTATCTGAGCTCAAAGCTGCGATCTTCGACCTCGACGGAACGCTCATCGATTCCATGGACGTCTGGGAGCGCGTGGACCGCAGCTTTCTTTCGAATCATGGATTCGCGCAGGATGAGTACTATATTCGTGCGCTCAAAAACATGAATTATCGTCAGGCTGCTGAGTTCACGGTCTCTTATCTGGGGATCGATATCACTCCTGAGGAATTGTTTCAGGAATGGAACGACACTGCTGTCTGGGAGTATGGACACACCATCGAGATGAAACCTGGTGCGGTCGAAACACTGCAATGGTGCGCACAGCAGGGGCTCGGTATCGTTCTGGCAACGGTATCGGATCGTCTGCTCAGTGATGCTGTCCTAAAACGGCATGGCGTGTACGATCTGTTCACGGGCTTTACAGATGAAGCCGCCGCGGATATCGGCAAGGAAAAGCCGGATATCTATCTTCAGGCGGCGTCGATCGCCGGTGCCCGTCCGGAAGAATGCATCCTGTTCGAAGACATTCTGAAAGGGATCCGCGCAGCGAAGCAGGCCGGTTTTATCACCTGTGCTTTTGAGGATGCATCTCAGGCACCGGACCATAAAATGCTGCAGCAGGAGGCCGACCATTATATCAGCACCTGGGAGGAGGGCCTTGCCCTCCTGAAACGATACAGAGGGGAGATGACCTCATGAAGGAACGTATTCTTGCACCGTCGATCCTTTCCGCCGATTTTTCTGAACTTGGCGCGCAGGTGCAGCAAACAGAGAATGCCGGAGCTTCCTGGCTGCACATCGACGTCATGGACGGGCATTTTGTGCCAAGCCTTTCGTTCGGCTTTCCGATCATACAGTCCATCAGACCCATAAGCAAACAGTTCTTCGATGTCCATCTGATGATCACCGATCCGGAACGGTATATCCCACGATTCGTGGATGCCGGCGCGGATGGTATCACATTCCATATCGAAACGACTTCAGACCCACGTGCGACCGTTCAATTGATCCATGAACAGGGTGTGAAGGCCGCCGTATCATTGAATCCCGAGACACCGCTGTCATCCCTGGATCCTGTACTGGATCTTGTCGATATGGTCCTGATCATGACGGTCCATCCCGGTTTTGGAGGGCAGAAGTACATCGAAGAAATGACGGACAAGATCCGCACCCTACGTGAAAGCCGACCCGATCTCGATATCGAAGTGGACGGCGGTATCAAACTCGATAACGTGCAGAAAGTCCTGGATGCAGGTGCGAATATCATCGTGGCAGGTTCTGCTGTTTTCGCTGGTGACATCGAGGCTAACGCAAAAGCATTTATTGATGTCATGACCGGAGAAAACTGACCATATCCGTGCACGAAAAAAGCCGGGTATAGACCCGGCTGAAATAAAAAAAGCTCCCGACCGGATTCGAACCGGTGACCTACGCATTACGAGTGCGTCGCTCTACCGACTGAGCCACGGAAGCTTAAAGCGTTTTATAGTTTACAACATTCTGCCGGAACTGTCAAGCATTAATTTGCCGGACACATGGCTGACAGGAGGAAACAATGTCAAAGGTGCGTTTATGTCTTGCCGGCCTCGGTGGCCGCGGCAGAGGCGTTCTGGGATCCGTCCTGCTGACGATGGACGATGTAGAGATCTCTGCTGTCTGTGACATCTACGAGGACCGTATTGCTGCGGCTGTCGATATCGTTAAGGAAGCCGGCCGCCCTGCGCCGGAAGGGTTCACGGATTACCGCCTGATGATCGATACCATACACCCGGATGCCGTCCTCATCTTCACCGGGTGGGAATACCATACAGAGATCGCTGTCTATGCCATGGAGCATGGCGCTCATGTCGGCAGCGAAGTCGGTTGCGCCTATTCCATGGAAGAGTTATACCACCTGGTGGAAACGAAAGAGCGGACCGGCAGGCAGTATATGTTCATGGAGAATTGCTGCTACGGCAAAGAAGAACTGCTGGCAACGGCCATGGCGCGCGCCGGTCTGTTCGGCACGATCGTACACGCACAGGGGTCTTATGCCCATGATCTGCGTGAAGAGATCCTGTATGGCATCGAGAACCGTCATTACCGCTTCCGCAATTATCAGAACCGCTGCCTGGAGAATTATCCGACCCATGAGTTGGGTCCGATCGCGCGTCTGCTGGGCATCAACCGGGGCAACCGGATCGTCTCCGTCGTTTCCGTCGCTTCTAAAGCAGAAGGACTCAAAGCCTATGCCGAAAAGCAGGACCAGGCAGGAAAGCTGCCGGATTCCGCGCGGGACGTTGTTTTCCGGCAGGGTGATATCGTCACCACGATCCTGTCCTGTGCGGGCGGAGAGACCATCACCTTGCGGTTGGACACGACGCTGCCGCGATTCTACGCCCGGGACTTTACGATCCGCGGTACGAAGGGCCTGTATGAACAGAACACAAACACAGTCTTTCTGGAGGATGTGCACCCGGAAGCATACTGGGAAACAGCAAGATCCTATCAAGCCTTCATAAATAACGCTGAGGCTTATGAAGAGGCCTATCTTCCCTCTATCTGGAAAGAAGTCACGCCGGAAGTGCTGGCGGCGGGGCATGGCGGTATGGATTACTTCTGTTACCGGGCATTCATCGATGCAGTTCGTGACGGGACCGACGTCCCGATCGACGTATATGACGGAGCGACCTGGATGGCAGTCTCTGTGCTGTCTGAGATCTCCATCCAACAAGGTGGAGCGCCGCAGGCAATGCCGGATTTCACCGGTGGAAAATGGCATCTGCGTCCGTTAAAGGACGTCATTCAATAATCAATTGGAGGAACCCCTATGAAACGTTTTATGGATCCTGATTTCCTGCTGCAGACCGAGACCGCGAAACACTTGTTCCATGATTACGCGGAATCCCTGCCGATCTATGACTATCACTGCCATATCAGTCCAAAAGAGATCTATGAGGATATCCACTATGAGAATATCACTCAGGTCTGGCTGTACGGTGATCATTATAAATGGCGCATCATGCGCGCCGTCGGAACACCGGAAGAATTGATCACAGGCAGCGGCTCGGATTATGATAAATTCCTGGCATACGCAAAAGCCTTGTCACAGGCGATCGGCAATCCTTTGTATCATTGGTCGCATCTGGAACTGAAACACTATTTCGGCATCGAAGAGACTTTGTCCGAAAAAACCGCACCGATGATCTGGGAAAAAGCCAATGCCAAACTGAAAGATCTGTCCTGCCGCGACCTGATCCGTATGAGCAATGTGGCCCTGGTGGCCACCACGGACGATCCTATCGATGATCTGCAGTATCATAAGCTGATCGCGGAGGAGGGCACCATGTCCGCGACTGTGGTCCCCGCTTTCCGTCCCGATCGTCTGGTCGAGATCACGAAGCCGGACTTTGCGTCCTACATCCAGTCGCTTTCGGCTGTTGTTGGTTACCCAGTAGAGACACTGGATCAACTGGAGCAAGCTGTATATGACAGGATCGCATATTTCCACGCACGCGGCGGCCGTATCTCCGACCACGGCCTGGATTATGCACCTTTTGAACCCACCTCCAAAGAGGAAGTCGATCAGATCTTCCGCAAAGCGTTGCGAGGAGAGGCTGTTTCATCTAAAGAGAGAGACCAGTACCGCACCTATCTGCTGATCCTTCTGGCTCAGGAGTATGAAAAGCGTGATTGGACCATGCAGCTGCATATGGCAGCGATCCGCAATGTCAACAGCCGCCTTTTCAACAAACTGGGACCGGATGTTGGCAATGACGCCATCCTGGACGTCCATCTGGCTGAGAAGCTCGGCGGACTGCTGGATGCTATGCAGGCAGGGGGTCGGCTACCCAAGACGATCCTGTACAGCCTGAATCCGAATGACAATTATACTTTACTGACGATCGGCGGCTGCTTTGCGGGAGAGACCGCGGGGCGGATCCAGCTGGGTTCTGCATGGTGGTTCAACGATCATATCGATGACATGCGCCAGCAGCTGCGCACCGTGGCCAATGTAGGCGTATTAGGACAGTTTATTGGCATGTTAACAGATTCTCGAAGCTTTTTATCCTATTTCCGTCATGAATATTTCCGAAGGATCGTGTGCGATCTTGTTGGAAATTGGGTCGAAAATGGAGAATATCCACAAGACGAGGAGGCGCTTCGGGATATCATTACTGGTATTTGTTACAATAACGCGGTCCGTTTCTTCGGTATCGATCTGAAGTGACAGATTCTTGCGTAAATATACGCTTTCATGTATAATTGACATAATCGATTTCAATGGGGTAAGTGGATGAAAATCGACTTGCCCCTTTTACTTTTTTTCTGACGCAGGAGCTATTGGATATGCAAACCTTTCGGATCTCTTCAGCTGAGGCCGGACACCGGCTCGACAGGTACGTATTGAAGCAGTATCCGCATATGCCTACAGCTTTTTTACACAAACAATTACGCGGCAACGGATTCCGGCTCAATGGTGCACGCATCCATGATGGATCCGTTCTTTTGCGCGATGGAGATACGCTGTCTGTGTATCTAACAGACGAGCAGGCCGCGGCGTTCCAGGGCACTTCTCAAAAGAAGGCCTCCACAGTGGTGGATCTGAAATTGTTGCCTCCCATCATATACGAAGATGCGCATATCGTCATCTTCAACAAACCTGCAGGTATGCTTTCACAAAAGGACAGAGCTGACGCAGTCTCGCTGACAGAGCTGGGCCGTGCGTACCTGTATGCAGAAGGCCTGCCGCAAACCCCTGGATTTCAACCAGGCTTAGCCAGCCGTCTGGATCGAAACACTTGTGGGTTGGTCACCATGGGAAAGGATCTGGCTGCACAACAAGCTTTGACGGAACTGATCCGGACGCATGGAGTGGAGAAGCACTATCATGCGGTCGTGCATGGCGTTCCAGCGTGGGATGCCTGGACCGATCTGACCCATGCTTTTAAGAAAGATACAAAACAGAATCTGCTTGAACTCCATACGGCAGGTCCTGATGAAAAAAACCTGGTACACAGCAAGGTAAGAACACTGAAAAGCGATGCCGCATCGAATACTTCTCTTGTGGAGATCCTTTTGATCACGGGGAAATCACATCAGATCCGAGCGCAGCTCGCGTTCGAGGGGTATCCCATCGTGGGAGACCCGAAATATGGGGTCAAGGGCGATCCGAAAACAGGCCAGCTGCTGTTGGCCAGGGAACTTGTGTTTCTTCAGAAGATCGAACCTTTATCATATCTTTACGATCAACATTTTTATGCTGACTGGCCGGAAGCTATGAAGACGCTACCTTTTGGGCAGTTATGGGAAGGACAGCTACACTCATGAAAGATCCTTATGATTTTTTGCTTTCCGGCGCAGATACAGGAGCCTTGCGGGATGAGCTGATTCGTTTGGCTGAGGAAAACCATCTGACCTACGTGCAGGATGCTGCTGGCAACCTGCTGGTCCGCCAACCCGCGAATCATTATCCTATCAAGACCGCGAAGGTCCTACTGCAGGGCAGCAGCCGACAGGCGATCGCATTCATGTGCGAAGCGGTGGCCAATCCGCCGGACCATAGTCCTGCTCTGGAACTGCTTGTTACCAATGTCAACGAAAATGGTCGATCTTCTCTTCCGTACTTCGATGTGAAGCAGCTGGAAGCCCGGTATATGATCAATCTGGATGGGAACAACGAACGTTACGTGATCTCTTCCTGTTCCGGTCTGGTGCGTCTGATCTTCGATACGGATATCTATCGAACACAGTTAATGCATGATATGATCCCGGTCGAAGTGCGCATCTTTGGACTGCGCGGCGGACACGGCGCCAGGGACATCCATCTGGGCGGCGGCAACGCGATCAAGCTGATGGGTGAGTTCCTGTTCGGATGGTACAACTATTCCATCGAGACACAGTTGGTCTGTATCATGGGAGGATCTCCATTCAGCGGTATCCCGAGTGAGTGCAGTGCAAGACTTTGGATCCGACAGGATCAGAAGGAAGATATGGATCGAGGCTGCTGGTGGTTCGGAGAAGATCTGGCCAAACGGTATGGTATGTCCGACCCGTATGCGCGCATCGAAGTCAGCTATCCCGACTATTCGGGCAATACGACCGAGTGGAGCCCCATGTCCATGGATGAGACGGGACGCATCCTGAGTTTCCTGAACATGGCACCCAACGGGGTCATCAGTATGGATGCGGATCAGGCCGTTGAGACATCCTGCAATATGCGCATGATCGTTACCCGTAAGGATCGTTTTGAGATCGAAGTCTCTGTGCGCAGTTTCGATGATGATCAAAAGGACGCGCTGCGTGAGAAGTGGGAGCTGATCGCAGAGATGAATCGTCTGCATTTCAGGTCTTTCGGCGATTTCCCCAGCTGGAAGCATAAAAACGAAAGCGATATCCTCGACAAGTATTGCAGCGTCTATAAAGAACAAAATGGCGAATCGCCGGACACCGGCGCGATCCACAGTGAGAACGCCTGCATGGTCATCGTGGAAGCGATCCCCGGCATGGATGCCATCAGCATCGGTGTCGATCAGGTCGATGGCAATCCGGATCGTGACAGTATGTACCGTGTCTGGCAGGTACTGCT
>JAFVHC010000331.1 GCA_017474705.1 Bacillota bacterium | reverse complement strand
GGAGAGCACCTGCCTTACAAGCAGGGGGTCACAGGTTCGAGCCCTGTTGCGACCATCTTACAAGCTAAAAGATCGGATACTTGCCAACGTGGCTCAATTGGCAGAGCAGCTGACTTGTAATCAGCAGGTTATCGGTTCGAGTCCGATCGTTGGCTTTTCATGGGGGAATTCCCGAGTGGCCAAAGGGGACAGACTGTAAATCTGCTGGCAGTGCCTTCGGTGGTTCGAATCCACCTTCCCCCATTTCATCGCGGAGTGGAGCAGTTGGTAGCTCGTCGGGCTCATAACCCGAAGGTCGAAGGTTCAAGTCCTTCCTCCGCAACTTACATCAAACCCGCATAAACAGCGGGTTTTTTGTTGCCTGAAATCAGATGTGAAATTTGTGACGCCCAGGGCGTCATTTTTTCGTGTAGTCAGTTTGCGGTTCTTTTTGACATAAAAAATGGTACACACTTAGTGTACCATTTTTGGACCGGTGCAGAACTTATGCTTCGCTTCTTGTCAGGTTCTTGACCCAGATATCGGTGTTGAAGCGCAGGTACAGGAAGGGGAACTTAATGATCTCGTCGCAGCGCATGACCATGTAGACGACCATGACAGGCCAACCGAAAACGAAGCATCCCAAAAGTGACAGTGGAATAGCGAAGCACCAGGTCGCGATGATCACGCTGATCGCGTCGTAGCGGGAATCACCGCCGGCCGGGAACACGCCCACCGTGTAGATCGTGTTGTAGGCGAAAGCGAACATGTACAGCATATTGAAGACCAGCATCTGGATCAGGTAGGTCTTTGCCTGCGGCTCCAGGACGTAGAAGAAGTAGACCAGCGGCCCAACGATGAGGAACAGGCCGGCATTGATCAGTCCATTGATGAAAGATACTTTGAAGAAGCGCTTGCCGTAGGCCTTCGCCATCGCGAACTCGTTGCGGCCAAGCATCTTCCCGAGGATGATCCCGCCGCCTGCAGCTAAGCCCATGGAGATGCACTGGATCAGCTGCGTCGCGACGCCGGTAACGGAAGCCGCTGCAGTGGCGTCCGTGCCCATGTGACCGAGAATGAACTGGTGCATGGTCATGGAGAGTCCCCAGGACAGGGCGGAGGCCAGCATGCCGGGGATGACCTTCCAGATATCTTTCTCAAAATCCTTCGAGAAGAAGCACATGCTCTCCCTGTCTGGATGGACGTGGTCCTTCTGCATGGACTCGACGATGCAGATGATCAAGGCGATCACTTCGACCACGATGGTGGAGTAGGCGGAACCGTTTGCACCCAGGCCCTTCCACGAACCCACGCCGTAGATCAGGAAGAAATCGGCCGTCATATCGACGATGTCCGTCACCGCGGAGATCCACAGGCTGGTCTTGACGCGGCCGGAGGTCCGCATGATCATGAGATAGGGTTGGGACAAGCCCATGAACAGATAGGAGAAGCTGACGATCCGAAGATAACCGGCACCGATGCGAATCAATTCCGGCTCGGGTGTGAAGATGCGCATCAGCTGTTCCGGGAGGAAGAAGGCCAGCAGGAAAAACACCATGGAGATGCCGAAAGCATAGCGTATGCCCATGGCGAAGAAACGCTTGGTATTGCGGTAGTCCCCCTTGCCCATATACTGAGCGACCAGCACGGAGATCGCCCCGATGACGGAGCCCGTGAACAGGGACATGACGAACGAGATCTGGTTGGCGAGTGATACGGCCGCGATGGACGCCTGGTTCAGACGGCCCAGCATCAAAGCGTCCGATGCCCCCACCAGAGCGCCGAGAAGGTTCTGCAGTGCCAACGGGATCGCCAGTGTCAGAAGGTCCTTGTTGAACCGCTTCTTATCCTCCTTGGTCAGGACGGCAGGCTGGATCGGCACCCGCTTTTTGCTTGAGATGCTCATCTTGAGCTCCTTTCCGATAAGTGATATCACGTCCGGACCATTGTAACATTTTCTGGAAAGGATGGCAATCCTTTACAGCCTGCTGCTTGTATAATCGACATGATTCCAGTATAATGATGATGCGCATTTGCATTTTATTCGAAGATCGCTTGTTTGCAGAAGCGCAGCAAAGGAGGAGAGTGGCATGTCCTTGACAAGCTTTGTAGTCAAGAAATTCGTTCCGCTGCCTAAAGTGGAATCGTTCCAGACGTATCTTTTTATCGGACCGCATGCGGACGATATCGAGATCGGAGCCGGTGCGACCGTCGCTCAGTTGACGGAGCAAGGTAAGAAGGTCATCTTTCTGATCTGCACGGACGGCAGGTATGGAGAGGCGCTCGCTGGTGGCCTGAAGGGCAACCAGCTGGCAGCAAAGCGCCGCGAAGAATGCATCCGATCCGCAAAAGTCCTTGGCGTCAAGGACGTGCGCTTCCTTGACCTGGAGGACGGCGGCAATTATAAAAAGAAGGACCTGCTGCAAGGGATCGCGCAGGTCATGGAGAACGTAAAGCCGGACATCGTTTTCGCACCGGATCCGGAGGTGAAAACAGAGGCGCATGTCGATCACCTGAATGTTGGCAAAGCGGTCAAGATGCTGGCTTGTCTGGCACCGTATCCCGGCATCATGAAACGCTATCTGGGCGGGCAGGAGATCGGGATCCCGGTGCAGGCGGTGGCGTTCTACATGACAGTATCTCCCAATCGATTCGTTAAAACGAAGGATAAGATCCAAAGGCAGTTGAAAGCCATCGACTGTCACGCCAGCCAGTATCCCAAAGGTTCGGAGGCTTCTGAACAATTGAAATTGTATCTGAAGGTGCGGGCAGCTGATTTTGGCATAAGGACGTTGAGTCCGGCCGCGGAGGGATTCCGCGTACTGGCACAGGTCCATATGCACTGTCTGCCGGAAGCCGAGAAATTATAAAGGAGGATCATGATGATCACAGAACGTATCGATCTTTGGAAACCGGAAGAGTATTCCTATCCGCTGGCGTTCGGATTCAAGCCGAATCTCCGGACGTATCTGCATGAGGATGATGAGATCCGGCCGGCAATGGTCGTGGTGCCGGGCGGGGCCTATGCATTTGTTTCACCAACGGAAGCTGGCATCATTGCCGAAAAGTTTTATGACTTCGGATATAATGCTTTTGTTGTCACCTATACGGTGAATCCTTTGGGTAAAGAGCCGCTGCTGGATCAGCCGGCCAGGGATCTGTCCCGGGCGATCCGCATCGTCCGCAGCAAGGCGGAAACGTTCAAGATCGATCCGGAACGTCTCGCCATCGTCGGTTTCTCCGCCGGCGGCCATCTGTGTGCCAGTGTGTGCGTCCATTTCGCAGATTATGAGGATCCTGCGTATCCGGACGTTTCCAACCGCCCTGATGCCGCGATCCTGAGCTATCCGGTCATCACCTCCGGAGAGAAGGCGCATCGGGGCTCTTTCGACAACCTGCTGGGCAAAGATGCTTCGGAAGAAGCGCTGCATTATGCATCTTTGGAGACCCAGGTACGGCCGGACACTACGCCCTGTTTCCTCTGGCATACGGTCACGGATGACCTGGTGCCGGTAGAGAACAGCCTGTATTTCGCAGAAGCGCTGCGGGCCAACCAGGTACCCTATGCACTGCATATTTTCAGTGAGGGG
This sequence comes from Bacillota bacterium, assembly GCA_017474705.1. Lineage (GTDB taxonomy): Bacteria > Bacillota > Clostridia > Lachnospirales > Bianqueaceae > RUG159. Next base: position 4,776 of record JAFVHC010000331.1, on the reverse strand, counting down.
CAGCATGGCTACTCCCTGGCAGATGAACGCTGGGCAGCGGGTGATTTGGGAGAGCCTTATACTCTGGAACCGACGATGGCCACGATCGAGGCAGCGAAGGCAGGACTCGTGGAGGCACCGAAGGAGTTTTTAGCTTTTGCCGAAGGGTTCGACAATGCGGATTTCCAAGCGGAACCGAACGAAGAAGTGCGCGTCTGGCCTGAAGCGGCAGCCGGATGGCTGAAGAAGATCTTTTCCAAGAAATAAAAAACCGGACCATAGCCAATAGTGTGCTGTGGTCCGGTTTTTTGTTACACTGTTTCATTCACTGCAGTGCCCGGCGCAGGTATCTTGCGGATTGCAGAATGGTGTTCAACTGGTCGGCGGCACCGTAGTGTTCGATCGTCAGATAGTCGTCATAACCGATCGCTTTCAATCGCTCCAGGATCTCATCCGTGCGGATGAAGCCGCTGCCGAAGGCGCAGGGATAGATCTTACGCCCATCCACTGTGATCTGCGGTGCTTCGCCGTTCAGCGCGCGATCCGCCCGATCCTTGCAATGGATGTGCAGGATGCGGTCCTTCAGAAGCTCAAAGTCCTCCAGTTCGTCCTCTCCGACATAGTTGAAATTGCCGGTGTCAAAGGTGAAACCGACGCCTGGTACGCGATCTGCGAACCATTTCATGCCGGAGGCGGAGGCGATGGGGCTTGCGGCATTGTCATAGTCTTCCAATGAGACGGTCAGACCTGCGGCGGCGGCATCAGCATACAGTTCCGCAAGGCAGGCGGCCATTTGTTCCAGTACAGCCTCGCGGTCGCAGCCCTCCGGGAAGAAACCGGGGATGGGCATGATCTTATGGCAGCCCAGATAAGCGGCTGCCTCGAGCAGCGCCTGGCTGCGAGCCGGGGCCGGACCGTTCTCCCAACGGAACATGCAGCAGATGTTGGAGACTTCCATGCCGGCTTCATCCAACATAGCTTTGGTTCCGGGCAGGTCTCCCAACTCGTTCAGATCCATCTCCAGGCCGGTGATGCCGGCGCCGGTCAGGACGGGCAGCAGATCCTTCGGGTCGCAGGCGGCCTGAGCGGCAGCTTCGCGTACGTGCGCATAGAAAACAGAGATCTTCATGGTTCAGCCCTCTTTCGGTGCGGCAATGGAATCCCGTAGTACCAGTTCACCCGGCAGCGTGACCATCATGGGGATCTTGCGGTTGTTGAGGATGCGGTCCGCAAGAAGGGCGACAGCCTGCTGACCCATGAAGTCCGTGTGCAGATGGATGGTCGTCAACGGCGGCACCATGAATTTTGCCGCAGGAATATCGTTGCAGCCGATCAGACTGACGTCTTCCGGGATCTTCAGACCCAGGGCGGCAGCTGCCTGGTAGCAGCCGATGGCCATAGAATCATTGCCAACGAAGATAGCGGTCGGCCTAAGATCCTGCTGCATCAGATCCATGAATTGGGCATATCCTTCTTCCGGTGTGAAGGCCTTGACGTAGCGTATAAAGGCATCAGAACCGGTCAGGATACGGACCAGTCTCGTGCGTGGACGTGGGTTGGCATAAAAATCATCCTCTGCTTCTTCGGCGATCAGGCCGATACGCGTATGCCCCAGGTCATGAAGCATTTTCAATGCAATCGCTGTGGGATAGTCTTTATCATGGATGGTGTAGTCACATTCCATAGGCTGATCGGCATGATCGGCCAGGACCAGAGGCAGTCCGAAACTAAGCAGCGCATCCATTTCTTCTCGGGTGAAAGTGCCTAACCCCAGGATCCCGTCCGTACCAGGCTGCGGCGCCATGTTGGGCATCAGGACATAGAAGCGGAAGCCTTGATCTGTAAGGGCACGCTCCGTTGCCATGCGCAGGGTCAGATAGTAGGGATCCTGCAGTTCCTCATCCACGGTGTAGGTAGACTGCAGAGCGATCAGCAGGCGCTTTTTGCGCTTCTTTTTTTCTTTCATGGTGTATTCGAGTGCATCCGCTGCCTCGAAGATGCGCCTGCGGGTCTCCTCCTGCACGCTCAGGGTCTCATCGTAATTCAGCACGCGGGATACGGTGGCGATGGAAACGCCTGCTCGTTCCGCGATATCTTTGATCGTAGCCATAGACTGCCTCCTGACTAAAAATGCAAAGTAAAACTATGGGTATTTTACTTCAAGAAAAATAAAATTGCAAGGCCGGCTTTTCGCGTATTTCACAGAAAAGAAGCTTGTGTTATAATAAGAAAAAACGTAAAGGAGCGTGTCTCCATGAACTATTTATCGCTGGATCCCACTCGTCCGCTGGACCTGATCCTGCTGGGACGCGTCGCGATCGATTTCAATCCTGCCTACAATGACCAGGTCAAAGAAGAATTCCAGCCATTGAAACAGGTCCACATGTTTGAAAAATTTGTGGGCGGTTCTCCGGCCAACATCGCTGTAGGCGTCTCGCATCATGGTATGAAAGCCGGTTTCATCGGCAAGGTTTCAGACGATGCCTTTGGTGATTTTGTCACGGAGTATTTCCAGAAACAGGGTATCGACACGTCGTGCATCACACGTTGCACAGGTGGTGAAAAACTGGGCCTGACCTTCACGGAGATGCTGTCACCTACGGAAAGCAGCATCCTCATGTACCGCAACGAGGCGGCCGACCTCAAGCTTTCGGTGGAGGACGTGCACGAGGAATACATCGCCAGTGCCAAAGCGCTGTTGATCTCCGGTACTTCGCTGGCGGAAAGCCCGTCCCGCGAAGCTGCGCTCAAAGCGGCCATGCTGGCCAAACGCACCAATACTCCGTTGATCTTCGATATCGATTATCGCGCCTACAATTGGAAGAACCAGGACGAGATCTCCATCTACTACGCAGCAGTGGCCAAAGAGGCGGACATCATCATGGGTTCCCGGGAGGAGTTCGACCTGACCGAGCGGTTGATCCGGCCGGGCATGACGGACGAAGAAAGCGCTGCCTATTGGCAGAGTCGATCCGCGAAGATCGTGGTGATCAAACATGGTATGAAAGGCTCTACAGCTTATACCTGTGATGGTAAACGGTTCTCCATCAAACCCTTCCCGGTCACGGCCCGGAAAGGCTTCGGCGGTGGAGATGGCTATGGTGCAGGCTTCCTGTACGGCCTGTATCAGGGCTGGGACATCCAGGACTGCCTGGAATTCGGTTCCGCTGAGGCATCCATGATGGTACGCAGCAACAACTGTTCGGACGATCTGCCAAATCCGGAGCAGGTCAGGGCGTTCATCGCAGAAGAAAAAGCACTGTATGGCGAACATGTGGCATCAAACAACTGCTAAAAGATGATTTAGAGCCACATGCCAAATCGCCAGCGGCGATTTCATAGGAGTAAGGAGCATATTATGACAGATACGATTCGTTTGACGACCGCGCAGGCCATCGTGCGGTTCCTGGACAACCAGTACGTAGCGATGGACGGCGTGGAGACTAAATTCGTAGAAGGGTTTTTCACCATCTTCGGCCACGGGATCGCCGTAGGCCTGGGCGAAGCGCTGGATACCGATCCGGGGCAGCTGCGCGTCATGCAGGGACGCAATGAGCAGGGCATGTGCCATGCAGCCATCGCCTTTGCCAAGCAGTCGGACCGCAAGCGCATCATCGCCTGTGCGTCTTCCATCGGACCAGGCGCTGCCAATATGGTCACTGCCTGTGCGACAGCTACCGTCAATAACATCCCGCTGCTGGTCTTCCCGGCAGATACCTTTGCCTCCCGCCAGCCGGACCCGGTCCTGCAGCAGCTGGAGCGTTCCGACAGCCTGGCGGTCTCCACCAATGACGCGTTCAAGCCGGTCTGCAAGTACTGGGACCGCGTCAGCCGTCCGGAGCAGATCATGACGGCGCTGATCAATGCCATGCGCGTCCTGACCGATCCGGCGGAGACCGGTGCCTGCTGCATCGCCCTGCCGCAGGATGTGGAAGGTGAAGCCTTTGATTTCCCGACGTATTTCTTCCGCAAGCGGGTACACCGCATCACCCGTCCGGTGGCGCCTTTGGAGGAACTGGAAGACGTGGCGGAAGTCATCTTTGCCAGTAAGAAACCGCTGATCATCGTGGGCGGCGGTGTCAAATACAGTGGTGCCGGCGAGACGCTGGAGCAGTTCGCGGAGGAATTCCACATCCCCTTCGGTGAGACCCAGGCCGGCAAGAGCGCCTGCAAAGCCTCCCACCCGTATTGCCTGGGCGGCATCGGCGTGACCGGAACTTCAGCTTCCAACACCATCGCGGCGCAGGCCGACTGTGTCATCGCTGTCGGCTCCAGGCTGTCCGATTTCACGACCAGCTCCAAGTGGCTGTATCCGGAGGCCAAGGTCGTGACCATCAACAACAACCGCTATCATGCCTACAAAATGGACGCTGTGAAGGCGGTGGGCGATGCTAAAGCCACCTTGGAGGCTCTGGCGCAGATCCTTCGCGAGAAAGCGTATGTATCCGCTTATACCACGGAGGTGCAGGATGCCAAAGCCGCCTGGGATCAGGAGTTCGAGCGGCTTGGCGCCATCCGATACACCGGCGAGGACTTCGAGCCCATCATCTCCGCGCGGGATCCGCGTACCATCCCCGAATTCGTGCAGCTGACCGGCGGCGAGCTGACGCAGACGGCGGCATTGTATATCCTGAATCAGGTGGTGGATCCGCAGGCAACGGTCATCACGGCCGGCGGCTCTCTGCCCAGCTGCATGCAGCGCATGTGGCGCACCGACAAGCGCGGCGGCTATCATGCGGAATATGGTTATTCCTGCATGGGTTACGAGGTCGCGGCGACGCTGGGCGTCAAGATGGC
>JAFVHC010000330.1 GCA_017474705.1 Bacillota bacterium | reverse complement strand
TACTGGCTTTGATCACAAAAGAAGTTTATTCCTCATTGTTTCTTGGAGTGCTCTCCGGCATGGCGATCTACGTGATCGCTGCCGGTGAACCATTCGTTGCGGTCTTCGCCCATATGTTCGATATGATGGCAGGGAAGATCGCGGACAACTCCTATATGATCGTTTTCCTGGCCCTTTTGTGGGCTGTGGTCACGCTGGTAGGACGTTCCGGCGGCACGGAGGCGTATGGCCGTTGGGCGGGGCAGAAACTGAAAAGCAAAACAGCGACCAGGCTTGCGACGGCTATATTAGGTGTGTTGATCTTCATAGATGATGGATTCAACTGTTTGACGGTGGGCACGGTCATGCGACCGATCTATGATCGACAGAAGATATCCCGTGAGAAGCTGGCGTATATCATCGATGCCACGGCAGCTCCGGTCTGCATCATCGCTCCGGTCTCTTCCTGGGCGGTGGCGGTGGCTTCCTATATCAGTGATACCAATGGTTTCCGCGCGTTTCTGTCCACCATTCCGTACAACCTGTATGCATTGCTGACGATCCTGATGGTGGTTTTCATCTGCGTTTCCGGCAAAGATTTTGGCAAGATGAAGAAGGCCGAGGAGCGGGCTGCGATCGAAGGCAACCCAATCGCTGAGGAGGAAAAAGCAGATCCCAAAGAGGGGCGACCACGAGGCACAGTCTGGGATCTGGCACTGCCGATCCTTGTGCTCATCATATGTGCGATCCTGGGCATGGCCTATGTCGGCGGGTTTTTCCATGGAGTTCCTTTCTCTGAGGCGATCGGTGAGAACCCCACGGCAGGACTGTCATTGGGAGCCTTTGCAGCTCTTGTCACTGCATTCATTATGTACATCCCCCGCAAGATCATCAAACCAAAGGCGTTTGTGGAAGCCATCGTCGGGGGCATCGGCAGTATCGTTCCTCCTATGTTGATCCTGATCCTGTCCTGGACGTTGGGGGGCGTGTGCCGTGAGATGATCGGTACAGGAGAATTCATTTCGGGTTTTGTCAGCACATCCAATCTGCCACTGGAACTGCTGCCGTTCCTGATCTTTGTGATCGCGGCGTTGATGTCCTTCTCCATGGGCACGTCCTGGGGTACCTTCGGGATGCTGATCCCCATCGTGCTCATGATCTGTGAAACCGATGCTTCCGGTGCGATCATGATCCCCGCGCTCGGAGCGACGTTGGCCGGTTCGGTATATGGTGACCATTGTTCGCCGATCTCGGACACTACCATCCTGGCGTCCACCGGTGCGGAATGTCAGCATATCCGGCATGTGGAGACGCAGATCCCATATGCGACACTGGTGGCCGTAGCCTGTGCCGTCGGGTACCTGATCATCGGATTCACCCATATACCATGGATCGGACTGGGCGTCGGCGTTGTACTGATCGTTGGTGCACTGGTGATCCTGCATAGAAAAGTGTGATCGAAAAAGGAGCCATCATGACGACGAGACCTGATTATTTATATGATCCTGCGCAATGTCCCTGCATCGGCGGCACGGAACGAGGGTGTCCCAGAAACCGCAAATGTTCTGAGTGCCAGGCTTTTCATCACAGTATGGAAGCTTCTTATACCTCCTGTGAGCGTAAAGCCATGCAGGCTCTTATGGAACGCCTGCCGGAAGTTCCAGCGGAAGGGCCTTGGGAAGAGAACAGAGCAGCGATCTGTGCGCTGCTGCAGAGAGAAGAGTTCGGGTTCATGCCGCAGATCACTGTTGAAGTGACGGGAACGGTAGAAGCCGAAGACGTGCGTCTGAATGAAGGACGCGGCATCTATCGCAAAGTGACACTTAAGATGCGTTGGGATGGCGGTACCTATGTATTCCCGTTGTGGCTGGCTTTGCCGAAAGAAGGTGCGAAGGTGACTTTCCTGCACATCGCT
>JAFVHC010000329.1 GCA_017474705.1 Bacillota bacterium | reverse complement strand
GATCCACTGGTATACCACAGCGGTATGGCCGATCTCCCTTGAATCCTGTTCCTCCCGCATGGTCCTTAATCAGGACGGCAGTCTGCAGCTGCAGATGGCGGAAACAGAGATCGGACAGGGCGCGGATACGGCATTTGCCCAGATGACCGCGGATACGGTCGGCATTCCCGTTTCGGATGTTCACGTGGTTTCCACCCTGGATACGGATGTAACTCCTTTCGGGACCGGCGCCTATGCCTCCCGGCAGACGTACATCGCCGGCATGTCCATCAAACAGACCGGTACGATCCTCAAAGATAAGATCCTCGCCTATGCTCAGGAACTGACCCGCTTCCCGGTGAGCAACCTGGATGTCCGGGACGGTAAGATCATCCAGAAAGAGACCGGTGAAGTCTTCATGACCGTCGGCGATCTGGCCGCCACCGCGCTTTACAGCCTGGATCACAGCATCCACCTGACCGCGGAAAGCACCTATCAGATCAAGACGAATGCGCTTTCCTTCAGCTGCTGCTTCGCGGAGGTCGAAGTAGATCTCCGGCTCTGCAAGGTCAGGATCCTCAACATCATCAATGTCCATGACTGCGGCAAGCTGATCAACCCGCAGCTGGCGGAAGCTCAGGTCCACGGCGGGATGAGCATGGCTATCGGCTTCGCGCTTTCGGAACAGGAACTCTTTGATCCGAAGACCGGACGGGTGCTGAACAACAACCTGCTGGATTACAAGCTTTCCACCATGATGGATCATCCGCACCTCGAGGCCCAGTTCGTGGAAAATTATGAACCGACATCCAGCTTCGGCACCAAAGCCCTGGGTGAACCTCCGGCCTGCGTACCTGCCGGAGCGATCCGCAACGCGATCTATAACGCCACCGGCGTTGCTTTCAACAAAATTCCGATCACGCCGCACCTGATGTTCGAAGAATTCACCAAAGCCGGCTTGATCTAAACGGAGGATAAAATGTACGATATCAAAGCATTATACGAAGCGTCCTCTGTTCAGGAGGCGATCGAACTGCTCACGGAGCATCCGGAAGCCCATATCATCGCGGGCGGCAGCGATGTGCTGATCAAGATCCGCGAGGGAAGACTGGCAGGCTGCGAACTCGTCAGCATTTACGGGATCGATGAACTGCGCGGCATCTCCATGGATGACGACGGGACCATCCGCATCCGTCCGCTGACCAGCTTCTCCCATATCACGACAGATCCGATCATTCAGGAGCATATCAATGTCCTCGGGGAAGCGGTGGATATGGTCGGCGGTCCGCAGATCCGCAATATCGGCACCATCGGCGGGAACACCTGCAACGGCGTCACCTCAGCCGATTCAGCCTCCACCCTGCACGCCTGGGATGCCATCATGGAGATCAGCGGTCCGGACGGTATCCGCCAGGTCCCGATCCGCGAGTTCTATGTCAGCGCCGGGAAAGTCGTCCTGGAGCACAATGAGATCCTGACCTCGATCCTCATCCGCAAAGAGTCCTATGAAGGCTATCAGGGACACTACATCAAATACGGCATGCGCAATGCCATGGAGATCGCCACCACAGGCTGCTCGGTAAATGTGAAACTTTCCGACGACAAAAAGACCATCGAAGATGCCCGCATCGCTTACGGTGTCGCCGGTCCGGTCCCGATGCGCGTCCCGAGTGCCGAAGCGGCCGCGAAAGGGCAGCCGGTCTGTGAAGAGACCGTCGAAAAGTTCTCGAAGGCAGTCCTCAGCGATATCAATCCGCGGACCAGCTGGCGCGCCAGCAAAGAGTTCCGCCAGCACCTGGCTGTGGAACTGGCAGCCCGTGCCATGCGGGAATCCATCCGCCTTTCCGGAGGTCAATTATGAAGCAATATAAACTGGTCAGATGTACGATCAACGGCAAAGAGGTCGAGACGATGGTGGATGTGCGGGCTTCCCTGACGGATATGCTGCGCAATGATTACCGCCTGACCTCCGTCAAGAAGGGCTGCGAGGTCGGCGAATGCGGCGCGTGCAACGTGCTCATCGACGGGGAATGCTTCAACTCCTGCATTTACCTGGCTGTCTGGGCAGACGGGAAAAACATCCGCACGCTGGAAGGCCTGATGGGGCCGGACGGCGAACTTGCCGATATCCAGCAGGCTTTTATCGATGAAGCGGCTGTCCAGTGCGGTTTCTGCACACCGGGCTTTATCATGACCGCTG
>JAFVHC010000328.1 GCA_017474705.1 Bacillota bacterium | reverse complement strand
GCTGAATCGTTCTGGTTGGTGGTTGCCAGCCTGACGTAGTCTTCGACCAGGATGCGTTCACCTTCCCAGACACCGCCGTCCGCATAGAGTTTCATCAGACGGAAGTTGTCTTCGGTGGTCGCGAATAAGCCGCCGCCGCCGATCTCCATGCCATCGGGCATGCAGGCCCAGCGCAGATTGTCCGGGTCGATACCAATCTTATTGAAGAGGCGCGGTGTCAGATAATCGTGTAATCCTAAACCGGTCTTCTTGCGCACGATGGCGCCTAACAGGGTAGAACCGGTGGAGTTGTACATGTAGGTCGTGCCCGGCTTGTGGTTGACCGGTGTGTGCAGGAACTCCCTGATCCAGTCCTTGCTTGGCATCGGCATGGTGTCCATACCGCAGCCCATGCACAGAACATCTCTGACGGTTAATAATTTGAGGTTTTCACTTGGATTTTCCGGTGCTTCCTCCGGGAAGATATCGATGATCCTCTCATCGAGCTTTAAGAGACCTTCGGTATAGGCAATACCAACGGCAGTTGCCGCATAGGTCTTGGTGTGAGATTGTAAACCATGTCTGAGGTTTGGACCGTAAGGTGTCCACCAGCCTTGCGTGATCAGCTTGTTGTGGCGCATGATCATTAGGCCGTGCATTTCGGTCTGTGAGTGTTCCAGATCGTCGATGTATTCCAGGATTGCTTTCGAAGAAACACCGACTTCTTCCGGCGTCGCTGTTTCAAATGGTTTGCGTGAATTCATGTTTTCTCCTTAAGGGATTATCCTTTGACACCGCCGACGACCATACCCTTGATGAGTTCCTTCTGGATGAATGGATAAACAGCCAGAACAGGGATCAGGGCGATGATGGCGACTGCCATACGGGCAGATTCTGTCGGCAGGTTGCGGGATGCCAGCAGGGTCGCTTCACTTTGCAAGTCGGTGGTCTTTAAGAACTGTATGGAATCCATCAGTTTCTTCAGATAGACCTGTATCGTATATAGTTTCGGATTGTTGATGTAGTAGATACCGGCTGTCCAGTTGTTCCAGTAACCCAAAGCAGAGAACAGACCGATGGTCGTCATGATCGGCTTGGAAAGCGGGACCATGATCTTGGAATAGATCGTCCAGTCCTTCGCACCGTCCAGACGCGCCGCTTCAATGATCGAATACGGAATATTGGCATTGAAGTAGTTTCTTACCAGCATGACATTCATACCGTTCATCAGGGCACCCGGAATCAGATAGGCCCAGAGGGTATCCTTGATGTGGAAGAGTCTGGTCCACACGATGTAGGAAGCGGTCATACCGCCGTTGAACAGCATCGTGAAGAACAGGATAAAGGCGATGACGTTGCGCGGTTTGAAGTCCTTCCTTGAAAGAGGATAGGCAAACATCGAAGTCATCAGCAGGCTGACGATCGTACCGATGACAGTGACGATAATGGTCAGACCATAGGCACGGAAGATCGTGGTGCGTTTTGCCCACATGAAGGCGTAGGCATCGAGGGACCACTCGTCCGGGATAAAGCGGTAACCGCGGACCAGAGAAGCTTCTGAGGACAGCGATACGGTCAACATCAGGATCAGCGGGATGATGCAGAAGATCATCAGCAGGATCATGATGACTAAGGCAATATAGTGGAATTCCGCTTCGCCTCTCATTAAGACGATTTTGTTTTCTTTCTTTTTAGCCATAATGCCTCCTAGAACAGTGAGTTCTCCGGATTGATCTTTCTAACTAAGAGGTTGGAAAGAAGGACGAGGAAGAAGCCGATGACAGCCTGGAAGACGGAAGCGGCCGAAGACTGACCGACGTTGTTGGAGATCATCAGGGCACGATAGACAAAGGTATCGATCGTCTGTGTGGTCTCATACAACATGCCGTTGCCAAGCGGTACCTGATAGAACAGACCGAAGTCGGAGTTGAAGATTCGTCCGACCGACAGCAATAACATCATCGTGATCATTGGTTTCAGCAGTGGCAGGGTGATGTAGCGGATCTGTTCGAGCTTGGTTGCACCATCGATTCTGGCAGACTCATATAAACTCTTGTCGATACCGCCGATCGAGGCCATATAGATGACCGAGTTCTGACCGGCGCTTTGCCAGATATGGACGATCGTTAAGATGATCGGCCAGTATTT
>JAFVHC010000327.1 GCA_017474705.1 Bacillota bacterium | reverse complement strand
ATGGAGTTTTTGATGGGCCGTGCCCTCGGTAATGACCTGATCAATATGCAGGCATATGAGCAGGCAAAAGAAGCGCTCGAGGAACTCGGCGTGGACATTAACGCAGTAGAGGATCAGGAGCCCGATGCAGCCCTCGGTAACGGCGGTCTTGGCCGGCTGGCAGCCTGCTTCCTGGATTCCCTGGCAACCCTCGGCTATGCGGCATACGGCTGCGGTATCCGTTATCGCTATGGTATGTTCAAGCAGAAGATCGTAGACGGTTTTCAGGTAGAAGTTCCCGATAACTGGCTGGTAGACGGTAATCCCCTGGAACTGCGTCGTCCGGAATATGCAAAAGAAGTAAAGTTCGGCGGTTATGTTTCCGTTTTCCAGGATGAGACCGGACGCAGCCATTTCCGTCAGGAAGGCTATCAGTCGGTAACGGCGATCCCTTACGATATGCCCATCGTCGGCTATGGCAACGGCATTGTGAACACCCTGCGTGTATGGGATGCACAGCCGGTTGAGTGCTTCCAGCTCGATTCCTTTGACAAGGGTGATTATCACAAAGCGGTTGAACAGGAAAATCTGGCAAGAAACATCGTCGAAGTGCTTTATCCCAATGACAATCATTATGCAGGAAAAGAGCTTCGCTTAAAACAGCAGTACTTCTTCATCTCCGCCTCCGTTCAGGAAGCGGTTGCCAAGTACATGCGCAACCACAGCGATATCAAGAAATTCTATGAAAAAGTAACCTTCCAGCTCAACGATACGCATCCGACGGTAGCCATTGCAGAGCTGATGCGTATTTTGATGGATGAGTATTATCTGACCTGGGATGAGGCGTGGACAGTGACCACCAAGACCTGTGCTTACACCAACCACACCATCATGTCCGAAGCACTTGAAAAATGGCCTATTGAGCTGTTCTCCAGACTGCTTCCGAGAATTTATCAGATCGTGGAAGAGATCAACCGCCGCTTTGTTCTGGAGATCGAAGCAAGATATCCGGGCAATCAGGAAAAGATCCGCAAGATGGCGATCATTTATGACGGACAGGTGAAGATGGCGCACCTTGCTATCGCATCCGGCTATTCCGTCAACGGTGTGGCAAGGCTTCATACCGAGATTTTGAAGAATCAGGAACTGAAGGACTTTTACGAGATGATGCCTGAGAAGTTCAACAACAAGACAAACGGTATCACCCAGAGACGTTTCCTGCTGCATGGCAATCCGCTTTTGGCTGAATGGGTTACTGCACATGTGGGCGCTGACTGGATCACCGACCTGCCGAAGATCAAGAAACTGGCAGTATATGCGGATGACGAGAAAGCACAGCATGAATTTTTGAATATCAAATATCAGAACAAGGTTCGCCTGGCTAAATACATTTTGGAGCATAACGGTATCGAGGTTGATCCGAGATCCATCTTTGATGTACAGGTGAAGAGGCTGCATGAGTACAAGAGACAGCTGATGAACATCCTTCACATCATGTATCTCTACAATGACCTGAAGGAGCATCCGGACCGCGACTTCTATCCGAGGACCTTCATCTTCGGAGCCAAGGCGGCCGCGGGCTACCGCAATGCGAAGCTGACGATCAAGCTGATCAATTCCGTCGCGGATGTGATCAACAACGATCCGGACATCGCAGGCAAGATCAAGGTGATCTTCATCGAGAACTACAATGTGTCGAGCGCGGAGATCATCTTCGCTGCGGCAGATGTATCCGAGCAGATTTCCACGGCTTCCAAGGAGGCCTCAGGAACCGGTAACATGAAGTT
>JAFVHC010000326.1 GCA_017474705.1 Bacillota bacterium | reverse complement strand
CCGACGGAAGAAAAGGCCAAAGAGTATATTGCAGCCGGAGCCCTTTGGAACGGCGGTGTATTCGCATATAAACTGTCCTATGTTCTGAACAAGGCAAAGGAACTGCTGGGCACTTCCGATTATTCCGAACTGTTTAGCGGATACGATCAGTTAAAGAAGATCTCTTTTGACTATGCCGTGGTAGAACAGGAGACTTCCATTGATGTGCTGAAATATGCCGGCCAGTGGAAAGACCTGGGAACCTGGAACACCCTGACCGAGGCTATGGAAGAAAACGTTGTGGGTGACGGCATCTTAAACGAGGCATGTGAGAATGTTCACGTAGTAAATGAACTGGGAATCCCGGTACTGGCAATGGGCCTGAAGGATGTGGTGATCTCGGCATCACCCGAGGGAATCCTGGTGTCGGATAAAGAGCAGAGTGCAAAGATCAAGCCTTTTGTGGATGAGATCAACCAGCAGATCATGTTTGCGGAGAAGAGCTGGGGTTCCTACCGCGTGCTGGATGTGGAGGATGCGTCTATGACTGTCAAGGTGACGCTGAATCCGGGGCATAGGATGAACTACCACAGCCATGACAAGCGCGACGAGATCTGGAGCGCGATCAGCGGATCGGGCAAGACGATCGTGGACGGTATGGAACAGCTGGTCACCCCGGGCGATGTGATCACGATGGCAGCCGGCTGCAAACATACGGTGATCGCCGGAGACCAGGGCCTGCAGCTGATCGAAGTGCAGCTGGGTAAGGATATCTCCTCTGCAGATAAGCACAAATACGAGATGCCGGTATAACTATGACGAAGCAAAGACAGCCTTTTCTGTTAAAACCTGCGGCAAAAGATTATCTATGGGGCGGTTCGCGCTTAAACGATGACGTTGCAAAAGACATTCCCTTATCTCCGCTGGCGGAGACATGGGAGTGCAGTACGCATCCGGACGGGGAATCCGTGATTGCTGCTACGGGACAGACACTGTCTGCAGCGCTTGCGGAGCATCCGGACTGGCTGGGAACACATCCGCTGTCGATCACCGAAGGCAGGCCGGAACTGCCGATCCTGATCAAGCTGATCGATGCCAAAAAGGACCTGAGTGTACAGGTACATCCGGATGATGAGTATGCGAAACGGATGGAAAATTCCCTGGGAAAAACGGAGATGTGGTATGTCCTGGATGCGCGGGACGGCGCCAATCTGATCTACGGTTTCAACCGGGATGTGGATCCGGACGTCGTGAAGCGCTCCCTGCAGGACGGCAGCATTGAGAAGATCTTAAATCACGTACCGGTCCGGAAGGACGATCTGTTCTTTATCGAGGCGGGAACCGTGCACGCCATCGGTGCCGGTGCACTGATCGCGGAGATCCAGGAGAGCAGCAACATCACATACCGTCTGTACGATTATGACCGGAAGGACAAAAACGGCAACACCAGAGAGCTGCATATCGACAAGGCACTGGAGGTTGCGGATCTGAAATCTTCCTTGGCACCGAGGCAGCCGATGCGTGTGCTCAAATACCGCAGCGGCTATGCCAGTGAACTGCTGACCCGCTGCAAGTATTTCCAGGTGGAGCGGGTGCTGCTCAACACGGAGATCCAAAGACGCCTGGTCGATTTTCAGACGGATGCCAACAGTTTTCACGCATTGCTCTGCGTGGACGGCTGCGGCAGTATGAGCGGTGACGGATTTATGCTCAATTTCTTCAAGGGAGACTGTATCTTTGTGCCTGCGGAGAGTATGATTTTCCGGCTTCATGGCCGCGCCCAATTGCTCAACGTGAGCTGCTGAGAAAGAAAGAACCGAGGTAAGTAAGCAATGCCGGTAATGGACGAGTTTAAGGAAGAGCGGGAGGCGATCAAAAATGCGTCGCCCGAGAAGAAGTGGAAATATTTTAAGGATTACTACCTGAAATGGGTGATCGGTGGTGCGATCGGACTGGGACTGCTGATCTCTTTTATTGTGTCTGTGGTGACGCAGAAAGAGGGAGTGCTGGAAGTGATCTTTATTAACTTTAATGCGATGCCGACGGCGGAAGCCCAGGTGGAAGAAGCGTTTACGCAGCAGTATGTGGAGAATCCGAAGAAGCAGCGGATCCTTCTGGATACCGGTTCGTTTATCTCAGTGGGCGAGGTTTCTTCCGATAATGCATCGCCGCTGGTTGCATACGGTTATGAAGATGAGACGAAACTGATGGCGCTGGCCTACAGCGGATCGATCGATCTGATGATCTCGGGACAGGATGTGATTGAAAAGTATATGGAGGCGGAATGGTTCGTATCGCTGGATACCGTGCTGGATGCCCAGACCCTGGCAAAGTATGAGGAAGAGGGCAGGGTTCTGTATTTCAACGAGATGCCGGCGGCGGTCTGTG
>JAFVHC010000325.1 GCA_017474705.1 Bacillota bacterium | reverse complement strand
CTTCGTACTGAAACGGACCCGTACCGGTCTGAATCTCCGGGCGGTCGGCGAGAACCCTGCAACAGCGGATGCCGCCGGCATCAACGTCAATCGGTATAAGTACATGGCGACCGTGCTCGGTGCTATGATCGCCGGACTGGGCGGCTTATACTACGTCATGGATTATGCCTGCGGTGTCTGGTCCAATGATGCTTTCGGAGACCGCGGCTGGCTCGCCATCGCTTTGGTCATCTTTACCGTCTGGCGTCCCAACATCAGCGTTTTCGCTTCGATCCTGTTCGGCGGACTGTACATCCTGTACCTCTACATTCCTTCGGGCATGAACCTGTCGCTCAAGGAACTGTATAAAATGCTGCCGTATGTGGTCACATTGATCGTTCTGATCATTTCCAGCATGAAAAAGAAAAGAGAGAACCAGCCGCCGGAAGGCCTGGGTCTGCCATATTTCAGGGAAGACAGGTAGCAGAGCATTTTGCGCGTCTTATATCATGGTATAAGGCGCGCTTTATTATACAGAATATAGTATTTTCTTACGCTTTCCCTTGACAATCGGCACAAAAAGCTGTAAAATTTTATAGGTTGCCGTATGGTTTAATATATACCAACGAAAATCATTTCCGGACCTGCCGCAGGGCAGTCGTCCGTTCTTACGATTTGTGATCTATGAAAATTAAAGAAGGAGGTGTAATTATCTTGTGGTATGCTATAGAAGCTGTACTTGCGCTCCTGTTGATCGCCGTTGCTTTTTACTTTGGCATCCAGTACCGTAAAAAGGTTGCTGAAGCACAGATCGGCCAGGCCGAGACCAAAGCCCGAGAGATCGTCGACGATGCCTTGAAGACCGCCGATGCCAAGAAACGTGAAGCTTTGATCGAAGCAAAGGAAGAGTCCATGAAACTGCGCAACGACGTGGACAAAGAAATCAAGGAGCGGCGCAGTGAAGTACAGAAACAAGAAAAGCGACTTGTTCAGAAAGAAGAAGCGCTCGATCGCAAGAACGAGCAGCTGGAACGTAAAGATAACCAGATGAACAGGAAGCTGGAAGAAATAGAACGCAAGAATCAAGAAATTTCACAGATTCATGAGAAGAAGATAGCTGAGCTTGAGAAGATCTCCGGTCTGACGACAGAGCAGGCCAAGGAGGTGCTGATCCGTTCTATCGAAGATGACGTCAAACATGACGTCGCAGTCATGATCAAAGAAAACGAGACCCGTGCCAAAGAGGAATCCTCCAAAAAAGCCAGGGAGATCCTGACCGGTGCTATCCAGCGCTGCGCGGCCGACCACGTCGCGGAGACCACGGTTTCCGTCGTGCCTCTGCCGAACGACGAAATGAAGGGCCGCATCATCGGCCGGGAAGGCCGCAACATCCGCGCGCTCGAGACCATGACCGGCATCGATCTGATCATCGACGATACCCCTGAAGCTGTCATCCTCTCCGGATTCGATGGTGTCCGCCGTGAGATCGCCAGGATCGCGCTGGAAAAGCTGATCGTCGACGGTCGTATCCATCCCGCCCGCATCGAAGAAATGGTCGGTAAGGCTACGAAAGAAGTCGAGACCAAGATCCGGGAAGAGGGCGAGGCCGCTACTTTCGATACCAACGTGCATGGCCTGCATCCGGAACTGATCCGTCTGCTGGGCAAGCTCCGTTATCGTACCAGTTACGGTCAGAACGTGCTGAAGCATTCTATCGAGGTCTCCCACTTAGCCGGACTTATGGCGGCTGAACTTGGCCTGGATGTGCGCGTAGCAAAACGAGCCGGCCTGCTGCATGATATCGGCAAAGCTGTCGATCATGAAATGGAAGGTTCGCACGTCATGCTCGGCGCGCAGCTTTTGAAGAAATATCATGAATCTCGTGTGGTGATCAACGCAGTGGAAGCGCATCATGGAGATGTGGAGCCCGAAAGCGAGATCGCGGTCCTGGTACAGGCAGCGGATTCTGTGTCTGCAGCCCGTCCCGGCGCCCGCAGAGAAACGCTTGAGAACTACATCACCCGTATGGAAAAACTGGAATCGATCGCCAATGATTTCAAAGGTGTCGAGAAGACCTTTGCGATCCAGGCCGGCCGTGAGCTGCGCCTGATCGTTACACCGGAACAGGTCAATGACGATGAAATGGTGATCCTGGCCCGCGACGTTGCGAAGCGGATCGAGAACGAACTCGAGTACCCGGGACAGATCAAAGTCAACATCATTCGGGAAACCCGTGCCGTCGAGTACGCAAAGTAACCTGCGGCGCATCGTTCCCTAACCGGACCCTACAGGAGTTTACTTTAGTATCAGGAAACTCCTGTATTTGATTATAAACATGAAGGAGGCCGATATCATGCGAGATACTTATGAGACGCCCTTTAACTCCCGGTATGCCGGCAAGGAAATGCAATACCTCTTTTCACCCGACAAGAAATTCAAGACCTGGCGCAAGCTTTGGATCGCGCTGGCTGAGGCGGAAAGGGAACTGGGCCTTGATATATCCGAAGAGCAGATCGAG
>JAFVHC010000324.1 GCA_017474705.1 Bacillota bacterium | reverse complement strand
GCAGTTCCAGAAAGATCTTAAGGTCCAGGAGCGCTCGCACCTCTGGCGGGTACAGGATCCCGTTGCCCTCGATGATCAGGATGTCCGCATCTTTCTCTTCTTCGACCGCACGGACCATAGCGTCATAATCGATCGATCCCGGACAATTATAGTCATCCATCCACTGGCCGGTGACCGGACTCTGCATTTGTGTCAGCGGATGGATGAACCAGCGATCAGCTCCGAACACGCGAACGCGTCCGCAGGTTTTCAGTCGTTCTGCCAATGCTGATGCCATGGTGGACTTTCCACTGCCGGATCCTCCGGCGATCCCTATGATGAACATAATACTGACTTCTCTTTCTTTTTTTGTACTCTGATGCCATATACTATAGCACATTGCCTCCATGTTTGTACACGTTTTACATTGAATTTCACACACATCCATGATAAAATATACGGTGGATTTTAATGAGCATCTTTGCAGGAGATTTTATGAAACAAGAAAACATCAGAAACATCGCTATCATCGCACACGTCGATCACGGAAAGACCACCCTGGTGGATGCCATGCTCACCCAGAGCGGCATCTTCCGGGAGAACCAGGAAGTCGGGACCCAGGTCATGGATTCCAACGATTTGGAACGTGAACGCGGCATCACGATCCTGGCGAAGAATACATCGATCCGATACGGGGATACCAAGATCAATATCATCGATACCCCCGGCCATGCGGATTTCGGCGGTGAAGTCGAACGCAGCCTGAAAATGGCCAACGGCGTATTGCTGCTGGTCGACGCTTACGAGGGCTGCATGCCGCAGACTCGTTTCGTTTTGAAAAAAGCCTTGGACCTTAAACTGGTCCCCATCATCGTCATCAACAAAGTCGACCGTCCTATGGCCCGTCCTGACGACGTGGTCGAAGAAGTGCTGGAACTGCTGCTGGACTTAGGCGCGTCCGATGAACAATTGGATTCTCCCGTGGTCTTCGCTTCCGCCCGCGACGGCTGGGCTTCCTTGGATTCCGGCACCGTCGGCACAGACATCAAACCTCTGCTCGACACTATCGTCAGTGCGATCCCGGCTCCGACCGGCGATACCGAGGGCGATCTGCAGCTTTTGGTCTCCAATATCGATTATGATGAATATACCGGTCGTATCGCGATCGGCCGTATCGACCGCGGCCGCGTACATGTGGGCGACACCGCTGTCATCTGTCGTAAAAACGGAACTGCTTCCACTATCAAGCTCAGCAATATCTATACCTACGAGGACCTGCACCGTACGCCTTGTGAAGAAGCCGAAGCCGGTGAGATCGTCGCTGTCTCCGGCATCAAGGACATCAATATCGGTGAAACGATCTGCTGCCCCACCAACGTGGAGCCGCTGCCCTTCGTGGCCATCGACGAGCCCGTTCTTTCCATGACCTTCACCGTCAACAAAAGTCCTTTCGCCGGCCGCGAGGGTGAATATGTCACTTCCCGTCATTTGCGCGACCGTCTGTTCCGCGAGCTGGAATCCAATATTTCTCTGCGCGTGGAAGAAACCGACACTCCGGATTCCTTCGTCGTTTCCGGCCGCGGTGAACTGCACCTGTCCGTCCTCATCGAAAACATGCGCAGGCAGGGCTATGAATTCGCTGTGTCCAAGCCGCGCGTCATCACCAAAATGGTCG
>JAFVHC010000323.1 GCA_017474705.1 Bacillota bacterium | reverse complement strand
GTGGTGAAGCAACTGGAAACACCGGTTTTAAAAACAGCTGCTCAGAATGGTTCGGGTGTAGAGATTTGTTGGAAAGCGGTTCGTAATGCACATAAATATCGTATATATCGAAAGATGATAGGGGGCTCATGGATAAAACTTGCTGATACGAAAAGCACATCATATTGTGATTCTTCCTCCCTCAGCAAGAATACGATCTACTACTATACTGTACGTGCTGTTTCTTCTGATGGGAAGAGCTTTGAAAGCCTGTACGATAATTACGGGGTTTGTATCAATTATAATCCTGATAATATTTCGCCGAAGTCCAACGCTGCGACGGATTATCGAAACGCAGTCTTTTTCGGGGACAGCTGGACGTACGGTGCCGGAGCTGTACCTCATGATTATCGCTTCGCAACACGTCTTGCAAACGCGCTTGGGCTGTGTGAGTTTAATTTCGGTGTAAGAAACTCTGGATTTATCATAAAAACCAAACCGTTTTCATTACAATTGGTGAACGCGTATGAAACGATGACGTTGGAAGAAAGAGAACAGACACAATATGTTTTCATAGTTGGAGGCGTGAACGATGTCCGTCACTATGGTGACGAGCAATACTTCAATGACTACAGTGCTGCAGTTTGCGACGTGTGTACTGCCGCTCTTGAAATGTTTCCAAATGCGACCATCGTACTTGCACAAGGCACACTCATACAGAGCGGAGGGACGCCTGTACAGCATGAAATGATCGCCTATTGCGATTCTGTCCTTGATCAAACACTCATGAGCGATCGTGTGATCAGGATCATGGATCCTGGCCTTTTCCTTGCGAAAGAAGCGCCGATATGTTGGAGAAAAGATGCGCTGCATCCAAGCAACTATGGTCATTCCCTGTTGGCTTCATATATCTACGTTTATACGCGCGAAGGAACGATGGACATAAATCATCAGGTCCAGACAATGGACCCGACGAGCATCGTAACGGCAAAAACATCCAGCAAGCTTTGTAAGGGCTTGACCCATATGTATTTGAGATCCGGCAAATATACGATCAAGAAGACCATAGAAGCTGATAAGAAGACCAAAATCGGCACGATCGACGCTTTTTGCGCTCCATATGAGACCATAACAGAAAGTGTGAAGACAGAGACATCTGATATCGGAACGATCACGATCGAACCGACTGGTTCTATTTACTTTACACCCGATAAAAGCTTTACTGGTTCGCTCACGATCCCGGAGATCAGTTGGGAATACTTCGGTGAAGACAATACATAATAACAAAACCACCGGCAAAACCGGTGGTTTTCGCATTTCGGAAAGCAGAAACAGGGCATAGCGATATGTCCCTTTTTCTTAGGATCTTTTATCTTATCTGTCCGTCTCCCCGTATCACATATTTGTAACTGCACAATTCTTCCAATCCCATCGGGCCGCGTGCGTGGAGTTTCTGTGTGGAGATGCCCATCTCGCAGCCAAGTCCGAATTCGCCCCCGTCCGTGAACCGGGTCGAAACGTTCACATACACAGCCGCGCTGTCGACGCAGGATACAAAGTATTCAGCCGTCGCGGCATCCTCTGTAACGATCGCGTCACTATGGCCGGTAGAGTGCTCGGCGATATGCCCTGCCGCTTCCGCCACACCATGTACTACTTTGACAGCGAGGATATAGTCCAGAAATTCTGTATCAAAATCCTGCACTCCGGCCGGCGTGCCTTCGATGAAAGCAGCTGCTACAGGATCCAGACGCAGTTCGACAGGGGAAAGACCCGCTGCGATCCTTTGATCTACTAACCGTTTTTTCAGCATCGGCAGAAATGCATAAGCAATATCTTCGTGCACGAGGCAGACCTCCTCGGCGTTGCATACACTGGGTCGGCTCGTTTTCGCATTTTCGATGATCTTCAGAGCTTTTTCAAGATCTGCGGCCTGATCCACATATACATGGCAGATCCCTGTGCCCGTCTGGATACAAGGTACGGTAGCGTTTTCCACACATGCCCTGATCAGTCCAGCACCTCCGCGCGGGATCAGAAGATCGACCAGCCCGTTGGCAGTCATCAGCTCCTGGGCACTGGCCCGGCTTCGGTCTTCCACGAGACTGACCACAGCTTCCGGCAGTCCCATGGAGGTGATTCCTTCGCGCAAAGCCTGCACGATCGCGTTGCAGCTGTTCCAGGCTTCCTTGCCGCTGCGCAGCACACAAGCACTGCCGCTTTTGAGTGCTAACGCAGCTGCGTCGCTCGTCACATTGGGTCGGCTCTCATAAATGATCGCGATCACGCCCATCGGTACACTGACCCGTTCGATGACCATTCCGTTTGGACGCTCCACACGTCTGAGGCTCTTACCGACCGGATCGGGCAGTTGAGCTACCTGACGTATCCCTTCCGCCATCGCCAGGATCCTGCTTTCGTTCAGCATGAGACGATCGAGCATCACTTCAGATATGGTTCCCTTGGCCGAATCCATATCTATGGCGTTGGCTGCAAGGATATCCGCTGTATGATCTACCAGACTGTCAGCCATTGCCGTCAGCATCGCATTCTTTTTTTGCGTATCTAAACGGAGCAGAACGGTTTTTGCGGCGCGAGCTTTGCGCAAGATCTCCTGTGTCGTCATTTTGTACCTCCTAAAAAGCGTGTCCCCACCGGTTTCCCTTCTACGATGTCATAGAGATTCTCCGGCCGCCGCCCGTTGGCGATCACCATGTCGATCCCATTCTGCATGACCATGCGGGCCGCCTTGAGC
>JAFVHC010000322.1 GCA_017474705.1 Bacillota bacterium | reverse complement strand
GAGCTTCAGGGAACAGCACCTGCAGCATCGGTTTTGCCACGATCGCCATTCCGATCGCCGCAGGCAGCGTGATCAGTACGATCATGCGATACTGCATCATGATCTTGGAGCGGATCTCCTGCCGGTCATTGAGTGTGATCGAACGGGTGATGCTGGGCACAGCGGCTGTTCCCAGTGCGTTGCCCACCGCGATGGGCAGGGTCGTCAGTAGGATGAACTTGCCCTGATACATGCCGCGCATCAAAGAGATCTCACCGGTCTCATATCCTTTCACCCGCATCAATTTCAGGAACAGGCTGGAATCCACGATGTTTTTGATATTCAGGACAGCGGATGCAAGTACGATCGGAATGACCAGAAGCATCATTTCTTTTACGATCTCTTTGTTGGATTCGGTCACATATTTCGCGCTGGATCTTTTAGAGCCGATCCAGGAATGACCTCTGTACAGGTAGTAGATGAACAGCAAAAGCACCAACGCTGCAAGACCGCCGAACCCAGCACCGCTGATACCTCCGGCAACGCCCCAGGCCAGACCTTTGCCAAATAACGAGAATGCAAAGATCAGGCTGGCTGCAGCATTGACGAACTGCTCCAGGATCTGCGAGACAGCGGTAGGCTTCATATTGTTCATGCCCTGGAACAGACCGCGCAGGACAGCGATCCCGGCTACGATCAGCAACGTGACCGCCAATACCCGGATGGACGGCATGGACTCGGCAACGCCGAAAATGTTATTGGCAATGAATCCGGCACCGAACCACATGAACAGGGCACAGACAAGGGTGATCGATCCGATCAGGACCAACGCTACGACAAAGACCTTTTTGGCGTTGGCATACTGCTTCAAGGCAAGCCGCTTGCCTACCATACGCGACAGCGCGGCGGGCACACCGAATGAGGAGATGATGATGAACAGATTGTAGATCTGATACGCCATGGAATAGGCGTCATTGCCGGCATCGCCCCATAGGTTCGTCAGCGGGATCCTATACAAAAACCCGATAAAACGCACCACAAAGGAGGCTACGACCAGGATGATGCCCTGTGTCGCCAGCTGTTTGGTCTCCGACGGCCGTTCGTTTGCCATAGTATTCCCTTTCTTTTACTCGATCGTATAATCCTGATACTTGGAAAGCACGCAGATCCACGTCTTGCCCGGGACCATCACGAGCTGATCACCGTTTTCCAGGTAATAGTGTGTGGTTTCGTACTGTCCTTCCTTGACCCAATGGACCGGAACGACCAGGTTCTGGCAGATATAATATCCATCGCCCTCGCCGATGGTATCGATGTCCAGATGGCCTTTATCATCACCGCGATCGTACACGTCGGCGAACTGGATGATGATGTTCTTGCACACGGTCCGCTCGTTCGTTTCCGCATCGATCTGCTTCTGACCATACACGGTCCGCTCATACATCTTAGTGTCTTTATTGTAAGTGAAAGAAGATTTGAAGCCGGGAATGCTCAGTTTCTTGCAGGAAAAAGTATCATCCTGTTTATCCAGGGCTTTGCGTTCTTTTTTCATCTTGGAAGCGTCTTCATACACACGATAGAACTTGAACATCGGATCTTCGATGGGTTC
>JAFVHC010000027.1 GCA_017474705.1 Bacillota bacterium | reverse complement strand
TCAAAAAATGGATCGTTACATCTCCGGATGTCAGGATCTCGGAGCGGCCGGCAGGAATGCCCATGCCCTGCAGCCTGTGTACATACGTCTCCGGAGAACGCGAAGCATTATTGGTAAAGAAAAGATACCTCTTCCCGGAAGAGGTAATACGCTCTAAAAAGGGCAGTGTTTCCGGAAAGAGGCGGTCTCCCAGATAGACGGTACCGTCCATATCCAGGATGAACAGTTTTTTATCCTCAAGCATGTATATTACTCCTCGTCTTCGGTCTCCTCTTCTTCTGAGGTCTCTTCTTCTGCAGTTTCTTCCTGAGGTTCTTCTCCCTGTTTGACCATTTTGGCCTGCAGGACCAGGCGGCCGGAATCCACATCCAGCGCATAGTCACAAGTCGAAAGCGTTACGATACAATCGTCCGCCGTGATCTCCACATCGCGGTGATACTTCGACTGCGCCTTGCACGCGTTCACGAAGCGCAGATACTCATCCTCGGAAGAACCAAGCATCGTCTGATAATAGCTGAAACCATAAGTCGTGGTCTGATACACCGCAAAGACTTCACAGGTATAATACCCATCTTCCAGGATCAAAGTGAACGTTGGATGGTCGTTCCAGAAATCCTCTTTCAGGAATTTGGTGACATGGCCGAACATGGAATTGTCGTTCATTCGATGGCCATACAGGATATAATTCTGCATGGGCTCGCCCAATTGGTTCTTTACATCCATGAAGATCGAGCCGCAGATGGTGTCCTCGCCATAAACGTTGTGGTTCAGATAGTAGTCGTTGTCGGTACCCTGTACTACAGGATAGTCAATGGTCGTATCATCGATATGGATCCAACCGATGATCTGAGGATTGATCCTGCGCAGCGGTGTCAAAATGTCGATCTTGGTGCCGTCGTCACGGACCAGATCCTTGTATTCCAAAGTTTCTTCACCGATCTCGCGATATACGACGTCCTGGATCTCGTTTTTGACTTTTCCGTTATGATGATACACCATGAAGTCCGAAAACAGATGATATGCTGCGTAACAGAAAACGCCCGCGAAACAAAAGATCAACAGGTTCAGCATCCACTTCCACAGTTTGCTGCGCGGTTTAGCTTTTTTGCCATGTACTTCTCTGCGGCGGTTGCGCTTGACCAGTTTTTCCTCACGTAACTTCTTCTCATCCCAGTACATGTTTATTTCCTCCAATGATCGTCATGTAACATCCATAAAGTCAGGTGATCCGGGTATGCTTTCTGGAAAGCGTCTTCCCTGTCGGCTTCCTCAGGAGTCCATTCCAACGGAACGTTGATGGAACCGACCTCTGCTTCATGACAGAGTGAAAGCACCATCAATTCTTCTTCAGCAGAGCCACTGTGCCAGGGATACTGCAGGGTGTCGTACCAACCGTATTCCAGTGCGTTCATCGCCATGACGGGATCCCCTGTCGTAAGGCCGATGTTGCGGATATAGCCGGCTTTTTTCGCATCCAGCAATACATCGAACAGCCCGGATGCCTCACCGGGACGCAAAACATAGTCCGGATCATGGATCTGCATAAGATCCAGATGATCTGTCTTAAGATCCCGGAGCATCCACTTGATATCCTCTTCCAACTGCTGTTTTGTAGAAGGCACAAAGCTGCCTGCCAGGATCAGATCCTGTCTGCGGCCGGCAATGGCGTGGCCGATGCGCTTCTGTGTTTCCCTGTCCGGCAGACCAAGATCAAAGAAAGTGATGCCGCGGCCGATCGCCTCATCCAACGCCTCGCGAGAAGCTGCAAAAGACAGTTCCCTCAAAGGACTGAGTTCCAGACCGACTCTGCTTGCGATGAGCCCGGTACGTCCGAGTCTGACTTGCTCCATACCGTTCCTCCTTATATAAGGTCAATACATTTTTTGTACTTTGAAGGAGCGCTCGGCTTCCCGGCGGATATCCTTCTTCATGATGTCCTGGCGCTTGTCATAGAGTTTTTTGCCCTTGGCCAGCGCGATCTCCAGTTTTGCGTAATTACCTTTGAAATACAGGCGAATGGGAATGATCGTATAGCCATCCATCTTGACGGAACCGAGCAGTTTGCGCAGCTCTGACCTATGAAGCAGGAGTTTTCTTGTGCGCAACGGATCTTTATTGAAGATATTGCCCTTTTCATAAGGACTGATGTGCATATTATATATGAAAGCCTCTCCGTTTTCAATACGGATAAAGCTCTCTTTCAGGCTGCAGCGGCCCATGCGCAGGGATTTGACCTCGGTGCCGACCAGCTGCAGGCCTGCTTCATAGATCTCCTCAAAGAAGTAATCATGATGCGCCTTGCGGTTCTGCGCAACGACTTTCAGCTTTTCTTTCTGCATGTACTGCTCCTTATGTCCAACGGATCTCTCCGTGTATGATATGATAAAAGCCTGCAGCTTTCTCGAAGCTGCAGGCCGCTTTCGCTTTACGCTGCCAGAAGGTAGATGACGAAGGAAAGGACGATGAGGACCGCCGCCAGGATACGGGTGAGCCGTTCCATTTTTCCTTCCATGGTACGTGCTTTATTCTTACCGTAGTAAGATTCTGCAATACCGCTGATCGCGCCGAGGCCGGCGGATTTTCCTTCCTGCATGAGCACCAGTGTGACCAGCGCGATGCTGTCGATAGCCAGGATAATAGACAAAATAATGATAAGAGCTGTATTCACGTATATGACCTCCAAAGATTCTCCTCTAAATTCGCAAAGATGATTATACTATACTTTCCTATATAAGTCAACGAGTTTTTACAATTTTCCCTTGACCTCGGCAAGCAAAAAGGGTACCCTACTATCAGCAGTAAATTCTTGATTTTTTGAGGTGATCGTTCAATGAAATACGCATTCGTCACCGGTTCCCGCCGCGGGATCGGTCTTGGGATCGCACGGGCTCTTGCAGAGGATGGATATCATGTGATCCTTTCGGGCACTGCTTCTCTGGAAAACACTAAGGACGTACTGGACAGTTTATCCGACTATTCCGTTGAATACCGGCCCTGTGACATTTCCAATCTGGAACAGATCAAAGCGACTGTCGACGGGATCTTTTTGAATTATGGCCGACTGGACGTTCTAGTCAACAATGCGGGCGTTGCGCCGAAGGAACGCAATGATATCCTGGAAATGACGCCGGAGAGCTATGCTTTCGTTCTGGATACCAATCTGCGCGGCACTTTCTTTATGTCACAAGCTGTAGCCAATCATATGATCCGGTCCCTACAGAGACCCCAAGAGGATTATAAACCGCGCATCATCAACATCTGCTCTATGTCCGCTTATACTTCTTCCACCAACCGCGGAGAATACTGCATCTCCAAAGCAGGGATCTCCATGGTCACGACCTTGTTCGCGGACCGGCTGGCAGAATATGGTATACCTGTCTTTGAGATCCGTCCGGGGATCATCAAGACTGACATGACGGCTAAAGTATCCGATAAATATCAGAAACTGATCGATGGCGGTCTGCTCCCGATCGCCCGTTTTGGCCTGCCGGAGGATATTGCCGGTTTCGTACGGGCTTGCTGCTCTGGTAATATGGACTATACGACGGGACAGGTACTGGAGGCTGACGGCGGTTTCCATCTGCGCAGGTTATGAACATGAAGCCCATCGCCTATATCGAAAATGATTATGTAGAAAAATTCGGCATTCCCAGGCAGGCAGGTCTGGTCAACGCGCCGCTCTCCTGCATCCGTCTTGTTCCGGAGTATCGGGATCCGGAAGCCTTTCGCGGGCTCGATGGTTTCACGCACATCTGGCTCATCTGGGAGTTTTCCGAAGCGAAACGGAATGGATGGTCCCCTACGGTGCGGCCACCGCGATTGGGCGGCAATGCCCGACTGGGTGTCTTTGCGACTCGTTCACCTTATCGGCCTAATCCTATCGGATTGTCCTGCGTCGAACTGGATCACATCGATCTGCATACTGATGAAGGCCCCCTGCTCTTCGTGCGTGGCGCTGATCTTATGAACGGGACGCCGATCTATGATATCAAACCTTATATCCCGTATGCGGATGCACATCCCGAAGCTAAAGGTGGTTTTACCGACGAAACACCACGACCGACATTGAACGTTGAGATCGATGACGAATGGTTCCAGATGTTCGGCACTGAGTTTTGTGAAGAGATCCGCGAGATCCTTGCTCAGGATCCTCGTCCTGCCTACCAGAACAATCCGAACCGGATCTACGGCATGGAGCATGGCCGCTGCAACGTCCGCTTCCAAGTCAAGGATGGCACCGCCATAGTGATCTCGATCGACATGAAATAAAAGAAAACCCGGAGATTTTGGTCTCCGGGTTTTTTCAGGCTTCGCAAACACTTGCCAATTACAGATTGTTGATCATTTCGACAGTCGACAGATCCCACTCCTCGTGGATCTTCGGAACGTCACTGATCAGGCGCTTGGTATAAGCTGCCTGCGGATTCAGGATGACCTCATCCGCCTTGCCGCTTTCTACGAATTTACCATGCTCCATGATATAGATGGTATCAGAGATATAATACGCAAGTCCGATATCATGGGTGATGAAGATGATGGTCATACCAGTCTCATCACGCAGGTTCAGAAGCATATCCAGGATCGTTGCACGTGAGCAGGCATCGACCATGGATGTCGGCTCGTCGGCAAGCAGGATCTTCGGCTTCAGCAGAAAGATGCGGGCGATCATCAGACGCTGCATCTGTCCGCCGGAAAGCTCGAACGGATATTTATTGGTCAACTCTGCGAACTTCAGGTTAACGAAGGAGCAGGCTTCCGTCATCATTTCCACTTTCTTCTCATAAGGAAGATTTCTGCCGCCGCGCATCGCGATACAGTCAAGAAGAACGGCGTCGATCTTGTGGAAGATATTGTAAGAGGAGAACGGATCCTGGAAGATCGGCTGGATGCCCTTCCAATACTCGTTCAGCTTTTTACGGCTGGAGATATCACGCGGCTTGCCCTGATACAGGATCTCGCCTTCAGAGATATTCAGCAGGCCCAGAAGCATCTTGGACAGTGTGGTCTTTCCGGAACCGGACTCACCAACGATGGAAACGAATTCGCCCTCGTGGAAGTCGAAGTTGACATGGTCAACAGCTACGTTCTGTTTCGCACCGGTACCGAAGACACGGGTCAGATTACGGCCGGAGAGGCACAGCGGGCCATTCGTATAATCTTTACGCTCACTCATTTGCGTATACCTCCCTCAGTTCATCTTCATCCATCAGACAGCGATACATACGTGTGTTGTTCTCGCCGAACATTCTCTCGGCAGGTGCAGTATAGAAGCACTCCGGCTTCGCATACTTGCAGCGTTCCGCAAAGCGGCAGCCGACTGGGGGTTTTTTCAGGTTCGGAGGTGTGCCGGGGATCGCCGTTAGGTTGGCGCCGCGAGTGCCCTCTTCCGGAACCAGAATGGATCCCATCAGACCGTGAGAATACGGATGGATCGGGTCAAAGACCATTTCATGTGCTGATCCATACTCAACCAGCTGGCCTGCATACATGACCGCGATATCATCGGTAACATTGTACAGCAGCGGCAGCTCGTGGGTGATAAACATCATCGCACGGATATGACCATTGGCCATCAGATCTTTCATCATCTTGATGACCATCTTCTGGGAGGTAACGTCCAGAGCGGATGACGGTTCATCGGCAATCAGGACCTTCGGGTTCAGGATGGTGGAAACAGCGATAACCGTACGCTGCTTCATACCACCGGAAAGCTCGACAGCGTGACGATCCAGGACTTCCGGCGGAAGACCGACTTCTTTAAAGTAGGCTTCAGCACGGGTACGGATCTCCTGCTTGGAGACGGTCTTGTCATGCGCATGGATAACGTCTTCGATGAAGCGGATGATCTTCATGGTCGGGTTCAGAGCATTCATAGCTGCCTGCGGGATATAGGCGATCTCAGAACCCAGGATGGTAGTACGGACCTTATCCGG
>JAFVHC010000321.1 GCA_017474705.1 Bacillota bacterium | reverse complement strand
GCGCTGAACTGACAGCCAGTGCCAGCATCACAGAGATCACGATCCCGTCCGACCGGGTGCCGACCGCGGCCAGTCCGAACTGGATCTTAGAAGAAAAGCCGGCAAAGATCGGGATGCCGATCATGGAGAACGAGGAGATCAGGAACGCGATGCCTGCCATACGGTCCCGCAGGCCGCTGCCCTGCAAACGTTTGAAAATCAAGCTTTCTCCGGAGACCGCTACCAGACGCGGTGTTGTGAGGAACAGCAGGGATTTCGTGACCGCATGCGCCAGCATATGAAAAATGGCCGCTGTGTATCCTGCTTCTCCACCCAGACCGATACCCATATAGATATAGCCGATCTGCGCCGCTGAAGAGACCGCTACCATACTATTGATCGTATTTGCGCGGATCGCCTGGAACGAACCGATCACGATCCCACAGATCCCCAGGACCATAAGCACGCCCTGGATCGGCATCTGCTCGATGACCCAGAATCCGATCGCACGGTAATAGATCTTGATCAGCAGAAAAATATATGCTTTAGAGACCAGCGATGAAAGGATCGATGCCGACGTAGGCGTTGCCCAGCCATAAGTATCCGGCATCCAGAAATGGAACGGGAACAGGCCGCTCTTGATCGAGAGTCCGATCGTCAGGATCACGACTGACATCGTAAGCACAGGAATGACTTTTGTATCTACTGATAACTCGCGGATCGCTTCCTGCATGGGCACCATCAACAGATGACCCGTCAAGTCGTACAAAAGAACGACGCCCAGCAAAAACAGACCGGAACCCAACAGATTCATGATCATATATCGGACGGCCGCCAATGTGGTGCGTCCGATCTCTCGAACGATCAGGATACCGCAGCTGGTCAGTGTCATGATCTCCAGGAACACGTACCCGGTAAAAATATCGTTCGTCCAGATCAAAGCCATCAGCGCGGCGGTCATCAGATTGATCAGAGCATAATACAGGTTGATCTTTTCTTCATCCATATCGATCCGCACGAATCGGTAACCTGCCAGTACCGAGCACAGAAGTATGCCCACAAAGGATACTGCCAAAAAGGCTTCCAACACTCCGGCACGGATCTCATTGCCCCATGGCGCCGGGAATTCACCCATGGTATAGGTGAAGGAACTGCCCGTTTTCAGCGTATAGATCAGGATACAAGCGTTGAGTGCGATCAGCACGCTCTCAAAACACACCGTATAGATCTTCGCCGCTCTGCCTCGTCCTCTCAGTACGAAACACAAGGCTCCGGAGAACAGGCTCAGCACGATACTGAACAGCGGAAAATTGGTAATAAAATCCACTTATCTATCCTCCATCTGGTGTTTGGAAAGGACGTAGATCTCATCCAGTTCCAGAGTATGATAGCGCTTATACAACCGGATCGTCAGCGACAGCATAACGGCCGTTACCGACACCGATACTACGATGCCCGTCAGAACAAGGCCAGCGGGGATCGGATTGATATACGCTTCCGTCGTCTGTACACCATCCACGATGATAGGCGCTTTCCGTCCGCTGATGTAGCCCATGGAAGCCAGGAAAAGGAAAACGCCCGAATCCATGATATTCATTCCGATCAGTTTCTTGATCAGGTTTTTCTGAAACAGCAGCATGGTGAATCCAATGCCAAAAAGGATGATCGCCGCAGCTTCTTCATTATTGATCAATAAATTCTCAAGCACCGCCGATACTTCCTCTCTTAAACAAGCTGTAAAAACCGTACATCGTACATGCCACGACCAGGCCCACCGCGATATCCAGCGGCAGGATCAATCCGCCGGACAGGATCGCTCCCGGGATCCCTTTGGGGATACCGTTCTCAATGCCGTTCGCACCAGTAAAAAACACATACCCTTTTGCAAAACTATAAAAAGTCAAGGAAATGAAAGTGATCACCATGGAAAGCTTCAACGTGTAGAATCGATCCACTGCGGCAAATCCATAGGCTGTAGAATACAGGATCAATCCGGCACCGATGATCGCTCCGCCGGAAAACCCGCCGCCGGGGCCGTTCTGGCCATTCAGTAAAATATAGATGCCAAACAAGAAGACACTGGGCAGGATCACCAGACCGACACCACGCATGATCGCGTCACCGGATACGTCAAAATACGCATCCTCACGGATCGTATAATAATCCTCATAACCGACACGCATGTTTTTCGCATCGATCCGTAGCAGGATCAGTACACAGATCAGCGCAGTGAACAGAACGTGTGATTCACCAAGCGTATCAAAGGCGCGATAATCCAGGATCATGCCTGCAACGATGTTTACGGCACCTGTTTCTTCCAGGCCTTTCTCCACATACCGGCTTACCACTTCTACTGTCCGCGGGTTTTCCTGACCATATTCCGGAAGGTTCGCAACGGTGAACAGCAAAACGCCGATCAGGGCAATACAGCTGATGACTGCGATCACATTATACAAGGCGTAAAACCCCTTGGTCTCTGCACGCACGACATCTTTCGTCCTGGACCGTCCGGCAAATTCCTGCCGCTTTGCTGCAGCTTTTTCTTTTAGAGATTCACGGGAAAGATATGGTGTCCGTGTACTGTCCATAACATAGTTCATCACATCGGTATCACCATCCAGCCACCGCATGAATCTGTCTTTGAATCGGCTCATGAGGTCTGCCCTTCCTCCCCTTCCGCCTCGTCTCGACGATCCTCAGCACGCAGTTTTTTCAGCGTCATCAGGAACAAAGTCCCACTGATGCCGGCGCCGACTGCCGCTTCCGTGATCGCCAGATCCGGGGATTCCATAAGGATCCACAGGAGGCACATGATAGAACTGTATGACATGAAAATGATCACAGACTGCAGCAGGCTTTTGGAAAGGTTGACCGCGATCGCGCATACGATCAGCGTAACGAGCAGGATCGTTCGTAAAACAACAGTCAGTTCCATATCAATCCTCCGGTCCTTTCATCTGCCGATCCACATACCGGAACAGATGCGGATTCGTATAATACTCTACCTGGCTCACGAAATGCGAAGAAGCAGGAGACGTGAACCATAAAAACAAAACGATCAATACCAATTTCCAAGTGTCGGGACCGGAACCCGGAGAAACAAAAAGTGCTAATATCACAAAAAAGATCCCTGCCGTATCTCCGATACCGGCTGCATGGATCCGGTTCAGAACAAAACCGAAACGATAGGCTCCGATCACAGCAGCGGAAAAAGAGAGCATGGCAACGAGCAGCAAAGCCGCGGTCACACCAAAACGGATCCACTCACCGTTCATTCTGATTCCTCCTTCCGCAGGACTTCTCTTTCTTTCAGTACTTCATCCCGGACCTCATTCTCAAATCGTCCGCGTTTTTTCAGTACAGGAATATAGATCATCGCCAGGATCAAAACAGAAATAAAACTCACCATTG
Organism: Bacillota bacterium; assembly: GCA_017474705.1. Lineage (GTDB taxonomy): Bacteria > Bacillota > Clostridia > Lachnospirales > Bianqueaceae > RUG159. Next base: position 96 of record JAFVHC010000321.1, on the reverse strand, counting down.
CATAGATCAGTGCCACGTCCACCAAATAGCTTTCTCCGAGCAGCCTTGAGAGGATCGCGATGCTGCTGATGACCATCGTTCCGATCATGTTGATCG
>JAFVHC010000320.1 GCA_017474705.1 Bacillota bacterium | reverse complement strand
GCCTGCGAGACCGCCGGTGTCCCGAACGTTTCTTACAATGGTTCCACCGAGAGCGTTGCTCCGAATACCTTTATCGTTTCTTCCCGTATCGACTGGGCTCCGTACATGACCTATTGCATGGAGTGCATCCGCGACGGTAAAGAGATCGACACCGACTGGACCGGAACTCTTGCTACCGGTTCTGTCAAGATCACCGAAGTCAATGAAAAGGCAGCCGCTGCCGGCACTGCCGAGAAGCTTGAAGAAGTCCGTGCTCAGCTTGAGAACGACACTCTGGAAGTCTTCGATGTAACCACCTTTACCGTTGGCGGCAAAGGCCTGGATTCCTACATGGCTGACGTTGATACCGATGCGGATTACACACCGGATACCGAAGTTATCGTTGATGGTGCTTTCCGTGAGTCCAAGTTCCGTTCTGCTCCGTACTTCGACATGCAGATCGACGGTATCACCCTGCTGGATCAGAAATTCTGATCTCCCGGCATAATCTATTACTTGTACCATCAAAAGGTCACAGCATCCCGCCATCCGGCTCTACTGTGACCTTTTATCCCTTATTTAGGGTCCGGCTTACGAAAGGGCCGCACGGAGTTCGACGCTTTCGTAAACCGGATCTGATCAACAAGGAGGCAGGCATTGAGTACCAAAGAACCGATCATCAAAATGAGAGGGATCACCAAGACCTTCGGCTCTGTCGTCGCGAACAAGGATGCGCAGCTGGATATCTACAGCGGCGAGATCCTCGCGATCCTCGGCGAGAACGGCAGTGGTAAAACGACCCTCATGAACATGCTGGCAGGCATCTATTTCCCTGATGCAGGTCAGATCTTCATCAACGGTGAAGAAGTGGTCATCGCATCCCCGAAAGACGCTTTCCGCTATGGTATCGGCATGATCCATCAGCACTTCAAACTGGTCAACGTGCTTTCGGCCGCGGAGAACGTCGCGCTGGGGCTGAATGAAAAGGGACGATTCAGCATCAAGAAAGTCGCGGACCGCATCAATGAGCTTTGCGATATGTACGGATTCGACATCGATCCTTACGAAAAGATCTACAATATGAGCGTCTCGCAGAAACAGACGGTCGAGATCATGAAAGTCCTGTATCGTGGGGCAGACGTTTTGATCCTGGACGAGCCGACAGCGGTCCTGACACCGCAGGAAACGGAGAAACTGTTCAAAGTCCTGCGCAATATGCGCGATGACGGGAAGGCCGTGGTCATCATCACGCATAAAATGAATGAAGTAGAAGAACTGTCCGATCGAGTAGCAGTGCTGCGCAAGGGCACCTATGTGGGTGATATGCTGACCAAAGAGACCAATGCGGAAGAGATGACCAACATGCTGGTCGGACATGCCGTCAAGCTGGAGATCGAACGGCCGGAGCCGGTCGATCCCAAGCCGAGGATCCAGGTCGAGCATCTGACCGTGCGCAACGAAGAAGGTTTGCTGAAACTGGACGACGTTTCTTTCACCGCTAATTCTGGTGAGATCCTGGGTATCGCCGGTGTTTCCGGCAATGGCCAGAAAGAATTGCTGGAAGCGATCGCAGGCCTTCAGCCGGTCGAAAGCGGTTCCATCAAGTACATCGCGGAATCCGGGTTTGATCAGGAACTGATCGGTATGGACCCGGATCTGATCCAGCGTATGGGAGTTTCTCTTTCTTTTGTTCCGGAAGATCGTCTGGGCATGGGTCTGGTCGGCAGCATGGACATCACCGAAAACATGATGCTGCGCTCCTATCGCCGGGGCGGATCCTTATTCCTGGATCAGAAACGTCCGCATAAACTGGCAGAACGTGTCGTCAAGGATCTGTCCGTCAACACGCCGAACCTGGAAACACCGGTGCGTCGGCTGTCCGGAGGAAACGTGCAGAAAGTCCTGGTCGGCCGTGAGATCGCCTCAGCCCCGACCGTACTGCTGACAGCATATGCGGTGCGCGGACTGGATATCAATTCGTCGTATACGATCTATGATCTGATCAACGAGCAGAAAAAGAACGGTGTTGCCGTCATCTATGTCGGCGAGGATCTGGATGTGCTCGTGGAACTGGCCGACCGGATCCTGGTCCTGTGCGGCGGCCGCGTCAGCGGCATCGTGGATGGCAAGGACGCGGACAAGCGGAAGATCGGTCTTATGATGACACGTGTGGAGGCAAAGAAAGATGAGTAAAACACATGCGCCATTGATACATATCACAAAGCGCAGGTCCATGCATTGGTACCATGCGCTGGCGATCCGTGCCGGTGCGATCATCCTGGCATTGGTCCTGGATGCTGTGATCACGACACTTGTCACCGGCCTGAATCCATTGGAAGTCTATGTGACGATCTTCAAAGGTTCATTTGGTACGATGCGTAAGTTCTGGGTCCTGCTGCAGAATATCGCGATCCTGCTGTGCGTTTCGATCGCCGTCACTCCGGCTTTCAAAATGCGCTTCTGGAACATCGGCGGTGAAGGCCAGATCCTTGTCGGAGCGCTGGCCACCGCTGCCTGCATGATCCTGCTGGGCGACAAAGTCCCGAACGGTCTGCTGATCCCGATCATGGCCATCGCCAGTATCCTGGCAGGCGGTCTGTGGGGTCTGATCCCGGCCTTCTTCAAGGCGCGCTGGAATACGAATGAAACGTTGTTTACGCTGATGATGAACTACGTTGCGACACAGCTTGTGGCGTTCTTCGTGATCATCTGGGAGGTGCCGAAGGGCGCCGGCCAGATCGGCATCATCAATCAGTCTACGCAGAGCGGCTGGTTCCCCTATCTGGCGGGCAACGCCTATCTGCTGAATATCGTGATCGTCAGTGCTTTGACGATCTTCATCTTCGCATATCTGCGCTACAGCAAGCACGGATATGAGATCGCCGTCGTCGGTGAATCCGAGCGTACGGCACGCTATGTCGGGATCAAGGTCGAGAAGGTCTTCATGCGTACGATGGCTCTGTCCGGAGCACTTTGCGGGATCGCCGGCCTGCTGCTGGTCGCGGGTACCAACCACACCGTAACGACTTCCATTTCCGGCGGCCGCGGATTTACTGCGGTCATGGTCTCGTGGCTGGCGAAATTCAATCCTTTCGTCATGATCCTGACAAGCTTCCTGATCGTGTTCCTTGAGCGCGGTGCGAGCGCCATCTCTTCGAACTACGGTCTGAATGCTTCGTTTGCGGATATCATT
>JAFVHC010000319.1 GCA_017474705.1 Bacillota bacterium | reverse complement strand
CGCAGGATCGAACGGAACATCAAAGCGGGACGAGGCACCATGCAGGAGATCGCAGATTTCTATCTGCAGAGCGCTCGTTTCAGTGAAGCAAAATGGCTCCTGCCGACGGTGCAGTATGCCGACATCCGTCTGGGCGGCGACAGCTGGCAGGGCAAAGGCCTGGATATGATCGAGACGTATGTGGCGGAGCAGATGAAACGATGATGGACCTGTATGAAGCGATCAAGGCTTATCAGCCTTATAACGAACAAGAAGAACGGGACCGGGCGATCCTGCTGTCCCTGCTTGAAAGTGACGCCGATCTTTGGACGAGAGACAATGAAACAGCACATCTTACGGCATCTGCCTGGGTCGTATCCCCGGACCGCGATCAGGTCCTGATGGTATATCATAATATCTATCAGTCCTGGTCCTGGCTGGGGGGCCATGCGGACGGAGAAAGGGATCTTGCCCAGGTCGCGGTCAGGGAAGTGCAGGAAGAAAGTGGACTGACGCGGGTACGTCTGATCAGCCCTGAGATCTTTTCATTGGAGATCCTGACCGTGGACGGACATGAAAAGAATGGCAGATATGTATCATCTCATCTGCATCTGAATGTAACGTTTTTGATTGAGGCCGATCCGGATGAACCGGTTGCGTCCAACCCGGAGGAGAATTCGGCCGTCGCCTGGTTCACGCCGGAAGAAGCAGTGGAACGATCCACTGAGCCGTGGTTCCAAGCGCGGATCTATAGTAAACTGAATGAAAAACTGAAATTGAATCAAGGAGAATGACGATGGAAATGTCAGGTTTCATGCCGGTACGACTGTATACCGGCGCCGGCTGTGTCCGGGCCAAAGCTGCGGAACTGCGCATCCTGGGCAGTAAGCCGCTCGTGGTCACTGGCCGTACCTCGGCAAGGATCTCCGGTGCACTGGAGGACGTGCTCGCAGCGGTAGACGGCCCCTATGCTTTGTTCGATGAGATCGGACAGAACCCGCTGCTGACTGACTGCATGCGCGCGGCGGAGCTTGCCGTGCAAGAGCACTGTGATTATGTGATCGGCATCGGTGGAGGTTCCCCGCTTGATGCGGCCAAGGCCATCGCGGTCCTGGCGGCCAATCAGGGGATGACGCAGGAGGTGCTATACAGTCTCAAATGGCCGAAAAAGCCGCTGCCGGTCGCCGCTGTCGGTACCACGGCAGGTACTGGCAGTGAAGTCACCAAGGTAGCGGTCATCACCGTGCCGGAGGGGCGCAAAAAAAGTTTCCACCACGAAGATATCTTTCCGAAGATCGCTTTGGGAGACCCAAGGTACACGTTTTCTTTGAGCCGTGACTTCACCGCATCGACCGCGATCGACGCGCTGGCGCACGCGACGGAGAGTTATTTCAGCCGCCTGGCCAATGACCTCTCTCAGCTGTATGCCCTGCGGGCGGTATCGCTTCTGATGCCGGAGCTAAAGAAGATCCTGGAGCAAGAGGACCTGTCGTCGGAAGACCGGGAGATCCTATATAATGCATCGATCTATGGGGGACTTGCGATCAACATCACAGGCACATGCCTGCCGCACGCCATGGGATATCTGCTGACGGAACAACACAGCCTGCCCCATGGGTATGCCTGCGCCATGTTCCTGCCAGAGTTCATCCGCATCAATGAAGCGGAAGTACCGGATCTTGTGCAGCGGTATTTCGCAGAGATCGGGGTATCGGAAGAAGAGTGGACGGATATAGTGACCGGTCTGCTGCAGGGGATCCGGGTCGAGATCACGGAAGAGGAGATCGAGCGGGAACACGGTCGCTGGATCAACAATGGAAGCATCAAAAAAGGCTGGGGCGAGATCGCACCGGAAGCCTGTGATGAGATCCTTAGGAGGATCTCCAGATCATAAAAAAGGAGAAGGAACCATGATCAGAAGAAAAGAAGAATGCAAAGTCGAATATCGCGAGCATATGCGGGATGGCAATGGGACCGTCCAACTGACGGCATTCATCAATGGACCTGAGGAGCTGAACGGCAAGGGACGTCTGTTCAGCAAGATCACACTGCAGCCCGGCTGCAGCATCGGCTATCACGTGCATGAGACGGATGCGGAACTGTTCTACATTCTGACAGGAACGGGCATGTATTCCGACAATGGCACGATCGTGACCGTGCAGCCTGGGGATGTGACGATCTGCGAGACCGGCCATGGACACAGCATCGCCAATGAGGGTGATGAGGTGCTGGAACTGGTGGCAGTCATCGTATACAAATAAAGGGGGTAAGGATCATGTGGACACCTGCACGTATCGAGGAATGGAAAGATCTGCGGTTCGGTATGTTCATCCATTGGGGCCTGTATGCTTTGCTTGGCCGGGGTGAATGGGTCATGTACAATGAGGCGATCCCGGTGGAGGAGTACCGTGAGCTGAAAGACCGGTTCACCGCGGAGAAGTTCGACGCGGCGGCCTGGGCGCAGACGGCGAAACAGGCCGGTATGAAATACATGGTCTTCACGACGCGCCACCATGATGGATTTTCTTTGTGGGACAGTGACGGCAGTATCGACGGTTTCACGGCCATGAATTCCGCAGCGAAAAAAGACTTCGTGCGAGAATACGCGGATGCCTGCCGTGCGGCCGGATTGAAGGTGGGGTTTTACTATTCGCCGCTGGACTGGCGCTGCCCGGGATATTTCTTCCCGCAGATGTACAAGAAAAGCGCGATGGAGATGCGTCAGCAAACGCATGATCAGATCCGTGAATTGCTGACCGATTACGGAAAGGTCGATATCCTCTGGTTCGATGGCGGCGAGGATGGATGGCTGGCTTGGGGCCGCAATTTCAATAAGGTTGACGTGCCCCGCGTACCGCGTGAGACACCATTGTATCCCGGTTTTTGGGGCGGGGAAGAGCTGAATGAAATGATCCGCACGCTGCAGCCGGGCATCGTGGTCAACAATAGGTGCGGTCAGCCGATCTACGGGGATTTCAAAACACCGGAGGAGACCATCGGCAATTTCGACACGGACTATCCGTGGGAAAGCTGCATGACCATCAATGGCATCTGGGGCTGGGTCCCGGACAGAAAGCCGCATTCCTTGCGCTGGGTCATCCGTTCGCTGGTGCAGGCCGCAACGGGTGATGGCAACCTGCTGCTGAATGTCGGTCCTCGGCCGGACGGTACGATCGAACCGCTGCAGGTAGAACGCCTGAAAGAGACCGGAGACTGGCTGGCCAAGTATGGAGAAGCCATCTACGGTACCCGCGGAGGCCCATTCCGCAATTCTGATAAAGGCGGCATGACCTGGAAAGAAAACGTCATCTACGTCCATGTCTGGGAGTGGGATGAGAATGAGATCACGCTGCCGAAGATGGGCGGAGCGATCGTTTCCGTAAAAGGTCTTACGACGGACAAAGTTTCGTACTCGATCAATGATGGTTTTCTGACCTTCAGTGTCAGCCCGGAAGACCGGAACGCACCGGACACGATCCTCAGGATCGAACTGGACGGCCCGGTCGGTCCCTGGGCAAAACAGGGAGGCTATTGGCATGTCTGAGCCAATCGCTGACCGCCGTCTGCTGATCGACCTGTATCATGATTGTTTCCCCGGGAATGTACGTGAAGAAGCGGTCGTGGAGCACATCCTGGACAATAGGGAGGACCCGGCTTTCGGCATTTTTGTCGACGAAAGACTGGCGGCTGCCTGTTTGCTGCACGGTCGGGCGATCACGATGCTGGCCGTACGTCCGCCGTTTCGTGGGCGAGGCTTCGGAACCATGCTTCTTGCCGAAGCCGAACAGCGGATCCGCGACGCTGGATACCAAAAGCTTACGATCGGCGTTGGTACGGATGATCAATATTTGATGCCTGGTGTTCCCATGGATCAAGGCGCGGATGCTTTCTTTCGGAAACGCGGTTATCATCACAACTGGGGCGAGACCGGGTGCTTTGATATGAGCATGGAACTCGGCGATGCGCCGGAGCAGCCTGTACACATCGGAGATACTGTAGCGGGCATCACTTATCGGATGGCCGAACCGCGGGATCTGCCGAGCATCGAAGCCTGTGTCAAAGACGCGCAGGAAAGTTTCGTTCCCTATTATCTGGAAACGCAGCATTATGCTGCAGGTTCAAAGGCACCTGTATTGGTCGCGGTCCGTGACGACGAAGTGCTGGGGACGTTGATCGTCAGCCTGGAGGTGGAAGGTAAAGGGCTGGGCAGCGTCGGCTGCACGGCGACGCGGACAGATGCCCGCGGGCAGGGGATCGCCACCCGTATGGTACAGGCCGGGACGCAGTATCTGAAAGATCAGGGGATGCAGAAAGCATTCCTTGGATATACGTACACGGATATCCTGCCCATGTACGCAAGAGCAGGGTATCAGGTCTCGCAGGAATACTTCATGGCAGAAAAAAGGTTCTAAAAAAATAGGGTCCGCAATGTGCGGACCTTTATTTTTTCGTTACGGTCAAAGAATGCAGTTCATGGTCGGTTCCATCGGTGCGGATCTCGAGCGTACCGGGGCAGCGTTCATAGCACGAAGCTGGCGATCCGTCGATCAGAACATCATATGAATGCGCATCATCCATGACGATGAGGATCGCAGAAGCCTCATGTGCTCCCGAATTCTTTCGGTAGAGGAGCTGAAGTGCGGTATGATCAGCGTTCCAATCCGCTTTATCGATCCAGGTGTCGAAGCCGGCATTGATGGTACCTGGCTTGAAATAAGCGTTCGCCCACAGGCTGATCGGTGCGGAGAGACCTCCGAAGTTGTGGAACCAGCCGCCGCGGCCGGTCACGACACTGACCATCTCGAATGTGTAATGGGTAGCGTCGACTTCACGTTTCCATACATCCAGCGCAAGTTTGGCAATGGTATGGGCAAACTCAGTCTGACCCAGATCCAGCATCGACTTCCATATGAACCATTGATGCGGGAACCAGACGTTGCCGTTCCAGTATCCGTTCACCATGAAATACCCCGCGCTTTGATCGACGGCGCTGATCCCATAGGGAGAGAGCATCTCCTTAGGATCGGTCAGATGATGCAGGATCACCTTTTCCTGGTCCGGATCCAGGATGCCTGCGATCAAAGGATAGATGCCATCCAGACCTTTGTTCAGGTTTTCACCTTCAGAAGTACGATATATGCCTGTGGGACGAGCTTCCTCGTCATGCAGGACGTAGCTGAAGTAGCCGGCTTCCGGATCCCAGGAATACCGGTTCAGGGCGGAAGTCAATCGTTCGATGTCGTCCGTGTATTCTGCCACGTCTTCCTTGTATCCTAACGTTTCAGCGCAGGCTTTTAAGATCTTTGCGCTGCGAATGACCTGGCTTGTGCTGATGACAGGCGCCGCCTTGCGCTGCAGCCCATCAGCGATCATATGCACCTGCGGCGGGTAATCGTCCATGCCGCTGCTGGAATAGAAATAGTCATATGTGGAGGTCAGGCCGCTCTTGTAGCGCGCGGTGGTGGAACCGTTCGTGCGGCCGGCCAGGAACTCATAATAATACCGCATCCGGGGATAATACTGTTCCAGCAAAGCTTCCTTATCCGACACCTTCTGCAGCATTTCATAGAAGAGATACATCTGCACCGGCACGGGGGAGCCGTGGTGCAGAAAAGCAGCGTCGGTATGGTCGGGGGCATAAGTGTAGGTATCCAGACTGTAATCCGCCATTGACGGCGCAAGGTCCAGCATGCCCAGACCAATGAAACCGGAATCCCAGGTATACAGGCTGTCCCAACGCTTGCCCGGCGTATGATGCAGGATATAATGCTGATCTTTATAGATGGGGAACACGATGTTGGTCAGGAGCGCTGACTGCAGCAGGCCAACGCTGAACGCATAAGGCATACCGGCCTTTGTCAAAGCCGGTGCCTGCGGTCTGTGCGTCTGGAACCAGGTCTCGTACCAGGACGGATCTTCGTACGAGACAGTACGATCTGACAGCACCGCGTATATCGTCTTTGTGCATCCGGGATCCACGAAGATGGTGTGTACCAATGTATCATGGAAGAAGCCGTCATCACTGTGTTTGCGCTGGAAGGACCGTGTAAACGGAGCGAGAACATCATCAAAGGTCGGGTCCGGATTCGACAGCCGCGAGGACATGGCATCTTCCAGAGAACCGGTACGGATGCGTCGGAAGCGGGTGTCTGCATCAAATGTACGCAGATGATAGGTCTCCTGCACGTCCGGATAGGCCAGGGAGATCGATGCCCCATGTGCATCCACAGACTCGGTGATGGAAGGTTCATATACAGGTTTGGTTTCCAGAACGGAGGGTATTCCGCCTTCCGGCAGGATCGCCAGAAAATCCAGCGCCAATCCGCCAGCCCCTTGTGAGACGAAATCCAGTTCATGCACGCCTTCTGCAAGATCTCCCAGAGACAAAGAGCAGAGGGTCGGCTCCAATGTGCAGGGAAAGCGCATCTGAAGTGTATCATTCACGATGAAGACGGCATCCTCCGAAGGCGTGGCCATATGTGCGACTTCTTCGATCGGGCGGGCAGTATCATATTCGATATTGTGGGATTGATAACGGATCCAAAGGACTGCATGATCGACAGGAGTGTTCAGAACGAACCGATACGAGACCCGGTCGCCTTGTTCGGCACCGAAAGCTCCGAACTGAAGTTGGGGCAGATGCCATTTGTTAGCACCATCTCCCAGGCCATGGCCCCCCGTAAAACGAGGATACACGACCTCACCCAGTTTATGTCCATCACAATTCTGCCGATCCCAAGGACGGGGAGAGGCGTAGGCAAAATCCGCGTAATCCAAGGCGTCCAGCAGGATCCCGCCCTTGGGGATCTGCACATCGGTATACTGGGTCTGTGGATACTCTATGGATGAGAAATAGTTGATCATCAGATCCTGGATCAGATCGGTATGGTTGGTAAGCTCTGTGCGGACCAGTATCGTATGATCATCCAGGCGTCCATAAAAGACTTCACCGTACACGTCATCCAGGCCCTGCAGATCGACCCGGTAAGAGTAGACCGAAAGGTCCGGTGCCGCGCTCCAGGCACGCCAGCCGGTGGGCAGGGTCACGTTGGGCAGGTGGATGTCCAGATGAGACAGGGCCGGGACGGTGGAGAAGTCGAAACGCACACCGGCGCGGCGTTCGTGCTGCGGGAGATGTGAGATCCCCATATATTTCTTTGAATACGGACCCCAGGCAGGAAAACGGGCCACATCATTCTTTGTTATAGACATGTTCAGAGCTCCTTGTTTGTGGATTCCTACGCATTATACACGATATCTTTCTTCTTGTCGATTCCGGATTTCTATGCTATAGTGGACGGGAATCCATGAAAGAGAGAAGGAAACCCATGCGTTATCCGGAGTTTTTACCTAAAAACGGAACGATCGGCTGCATCGCTCCATCGTTCGGCTGTACGACAGAACCTTATCGGTCGTTGTTCCTGCAGGCGCAGACGGTCTTCAAATACAAAGGATACCAGGTCGAACTGGGCCCTAATTGCTACAAAGACGATGGGATCGGCAAGAGCACGACGCCACAGGCCTGCGGTGACGAGATCAACGATTATATGACACGGAAGGACATCGACGTGATCATCTCCTGCGGCGGTGGGGAGACCATGTGCGAAGATCTGGATTACGTGGATTTCAAGCAGTTGAAAAAAGAAGTACCGAAGTGGTATATGGGCTATTCCGACAACACCAATCTGACGTTCCTGCTGCCTACGTTGTGCGATACAGCAGCGATCTACGGCCCTTGTGCCGGCGCGTTCGGTATGAAACCCTGGCATCCGGCGCTGGAAGATGCGTTCCGTCTGCTGCGTGGTAAACAGTTGGAATTCGAAGGATACGATCTTTGGGAAAAAGAATCGCTGAAAACGGACGAGGATCCTTTCCAGCCCTACAATGTGACCGAGCCAAAAGAGCTGATCACCTGGACGTACGATAAAAAGCAGAAGTGGGCACGCACGGAAGAGAAGGTCAAGATGGAAGGCCGTCTCCTGGGCGGCTGTCTGGACTGCCTGATCAATTTGTGCGGGACCCGGTACGACAAGGTCGAGCGTTTCAACCGTCGGTATGAGAAAGACGGGGTCCTGTGGTTCCTGGAATCCTGCGACCTCAATCCCTTGTCGATCCGCCGTGCGCTGTGGCAGCTGCAGCATGCCGGATGGTTCGACACAACGAAAGGGTTCCTGATCGGTCGGCCATACTGCGGCATGGATCCGGTCCTGGGCCTGGATGCCCATGAAGCGGTCCTGGACGTGCTTAAGACCTATCATGTGCCCGTCGTGCTGGATTTTGACATCGGACACCTGCCCCCGCAGATCCCCATGATCACTGGAGCTATAGGAAAGGTGGAAGTCAAAGGCAACGAATCCCATATCGCATTTAAGCTGAAATAAAAGAAAGCCTTCCTGGCGTATAAGTCAGGAAGGCTTTTTTTGTTGTTACCGGATCATTCGATCACAAGCGTACTCATGGAGCGTTCCGGCAGCGTAAAGCGGATCAGTTGGCCGTTCAGTCGGATCACATGTTTCAGACCGACGGTCTCCCGGTTGAGCAGT
>JAFVHC010000318.1 GCA_017474705.1 Bacillota bacterium | reverse complement strand
GCAGCAGCCAGGCGGCCGGTCTGGTGGACGCTTCCGAAGAGCAGCTGGCCGAGATGATGCAGCAGACAGCACTGACCGACGCGGAGGTGCTGATGCGGTATATCCGTGTACTTTCCGAGCTGACTGTGCAGATGCGGGGATCCATGCAGAAGCAGGTCCTGCTGGAAGTGGCGCTGATCAAGCTCTGTAAGCCGGCGATGGAGGAGAATCTCGAATCCGTCTATGACAGGCTGAGGATACTGGAGGATGCCATTGCCAGAGGCGTGGCGATCGGTACGCCGGGGCAGACGGTGGCAGCCGCCAGACAGAAACAGGCTGCTGAGGCTCAGAAAAAGCCGCAGCCGAAACCCAGAGCCGTGTCAAAGGATGTTCAGATGGTGATCGACGGCTGGCGCGAACTGGCACAGGACATGTCGCCCCTTATGAGGGGATGTCTGGAAAAAGCCTTTCCGGGTGAGGGAAATGATGCCCATTTGCTGATAACATTTAATGACAGCTTCTGCTATCATTATTTTGAAGACGAGCAGGGCAAGCGGTGCCGTAAGCTCGAAGACCTGATCCGGGAGCGCTTCGGCGTGGATATGAAAGTAGATATTGAAAATGCCGGTGCTTCATCCCTTGATGAAGACGGCGGTATGGATCCGATGGCGGTTTTTGCTGATCTGGATCCGGACATGATCGAACAGGAATAACAGGAGGATAAACGATGGCAAGAAGAGGCGGTTTTCAGGGTGGAATGCCCGGCAATATGAACAATCTGATGAAGCAGGCACAGAAGATGCAGAAGCAGATGGAAGAGGCCCAGAAGGAACTGGAGACCAAGGAAGTTGAGGCGGCAGCCGGCGGCGGTGCGGTCAAGGCAAAGGTCAACGGTAAAAAAGAGCTGGTATCCATCACGATCGATCCCGATGCAGTGGATCCTGATGATGTCGAGATGCTTGAAGATATGATCGTTGCGGCAGTCAACGAGGCGATGCGTGAAATGGACAACGTTTCACAGGCGTCCATGTCAAAGATTACCGGCGGTCTTGGCGGTTTTGGAGGTTTCGGACTTTAATGGATCTTTACAGCGGCCGGATCAACCAGCTGATCGAGGCGCTCTCGCGTCTTCCCGGCATCGGGACTAAAACGGCGCAGCGCCTGGCCTTTCATATAATTAATATGCCTGTAGATCAGGCACGTTCGCTTGCGGAGACCATCGTGACGGCCAGGGAAACGATATGTTACTGCAATAAATGTTGGAACCTGTCCGACAGTGAGATCTGTCCGATATGCGCAAATGAGAAGCGCGACCATCGGACGGTCATGGTGGTAGAGACTGTGCGCGATCTGGCGGCTTATGAAAAGACACAGAAATATAATGGTGTTTACCACGTCCTTCACGGCGCGATCTCCCCGATGCTGGGCATCGGTCCGGGGGACATCCGGCTGAAGGAACTGATGGTAAGGCTCCAGACAGAAGATATCCGGGAGGTCATTATCGCGACCAACTCTACCCTGGAAGGTGAGACCACGGCGATGTATATCAGCAAGCTGATCAAACCTTCGGGCATTAAAGTCACTCGCATAGCAAGCGGGGTGCCGGTGGGCGGAGACCTGGAATACATTGATGAGGTGACACTCCTTCGCGCGCTCGAAGGAAGAACGGAATTGTAAGATGGAACAGCAAAAAGAAGCCAGCCGTTTCCTGAATCCGGAGAACAAGGGCGTACTGCGGATACTGGCGGTAGGCGTCG
>JAFVHC010000317.1 GCA_017474705.1 Bacillota bacterium | reverse complement strand
TATCCTCCGCCTCTGATCTGGTACAGAACCGATCATAGGTAAAGCCCATGGGCAGAAAATACTGGTTTTCATAAATATCATGATCGTTCTGTGTGCCGATCAGCACAAAGCCGGGCATCCGGTTCTTATATTCGATCTCTCCGTCGACTTCTTTGGAACTTTGAAAATCATCGCCCTCATCATGCGAATCTGCGAAGTATTTTACGGACAGCAACGCCCGAATGGCGTAGTTATCATATGAGGGAGCTGATTTTACACTGCGCTCCTCGTCGATGAATTCATAAAACTCGAAAATGGAAGCCGGCACCAGACTATGGAAAGCCTGGATATCAGGCACATCCCAGAACATTCCGACATTGATGCAGGAATCATCCTGATCGATTCTGAAAAACCGTGTTTCATCTGTCTCAAGTGTTCCTTCCAGAACGTCGGGAATGAAGTACTCATGGGTATCATAGGAACGAAGTTTCCCCCAGACCATGTAAAAGTTCCCATAGAACACGGAGATCACCAGCACTGCAATGATCATGTTCCGTATAGCACGCTCCGGTTTTTGGCGCATATCATCAAGCAGCAATAAAAGGATACCTAGGGAGATCAGCGCAGTCCCAACGATCACAGCAAACTGCCACACACAATCCTGCGCGAACAAACCGATCCTCCAGGTATCTTCCCGTACTTTGTCCGGCGTCAGACCTATGATCAGGACTATGATGCCGGTCACGATCAGCACCTGCATGGCTGATTTTTCGAGGATACGCACTCTGCCCTCATCAACGACCTTGACCGTAGCGAGAGAAAGCATCAGGACGAACATATAGAACCAGCGCGTATAGAACGATCGGTTGAAAGCCACGAACAGACTGTTGAGGCCGGGGACCAGTGCCATGATCAGAAGTACTTTCAGCAGGACACTGAGCCAGTTCCTCTTATGCGTACGTACATAGGCAAGCGCTCCGCTTACGCCAAACAACGGCAGATACGCTGTCAGTGACGTCCACCGCACACTGGCGTCCGGAAATAAAACCTGCTTGGAAGGCAGTTCGTTCGGGAACAAGAAACTTGAAAGGATCACGAAGAACCTTTGATTATTTACATAGATCCAAATATCAAGGCCATCAGCGAAATTGCTGACACGGCTGTTCGACAACATGACGACAAGGGACGGCAGGAAAAGAAACTGGCTCAAGAGAAAGCCCAATACGGATTCCAATGCCGCCAGCCCGAACTTCTTCCAACTGAAGGAATACCCATATGTAGCAATGCGCACAAAGAAGTATACGACAGTAAAAACGACTTCTCCGACGAAAAAGAAATAACTGACGACAGCGTTGACGAATACGGCCAGCGCGAAAGCGCCTTTGGTCCCATTCTCCATGAGCTCATCCAGACCGATCAAAAGCAGCGGGAAAAAGACCATTGCCTCATGGAAATGGTTGAAAAAGATATTATAGATCGAAAAACCGGAAAACGCGTATAACAGCGCACCCAGCACAGCTGCCTGCGGCGATCTGACATGGCGTCTGAGCCATCCATAGGAAGTAACAGCCGCACAGGCGAATTTCAGGACCAAAAGCGGTCCCATGAAATATGAGATCACACTTTCAGGGAATGGAACGGTCAGCCAGAAAAACGGGCTCCCGAGCAGATAAAAGCTGTAGCTGCCGATAAAACTGACACCAAGGTCGGTCTGCCAGTTCCACCCCCACTGTCCGGACCGGATCGCCCTGTGTGCCACATGATAGAACGGTATCTGTTGCGAATTGAAATCACCAAGGAAGATCAGATATCCGCGGTCCCAGATCATGGCAGGCAGAAAGATCAGCAGCGCAGCTCCGAAAGCGATCAGGAAAACATGCAAATACCCATACTTTTTCATTGTTCAGTATCAGGCTTTCCCTTTCTTGTAAAAATGGATGAATAGCATAAGAAGCGTGAAATAAATGACGATGATCCCCGTAACAAGATAACACATAAGGTCTGAGCGGGCAGCCATTGTGATCAGGATCAGAAGAGGTGCTCCGAAAACGATGGCGTAGCTCGAACCGACGACCAGATGATTGGCCGCGGGCGTTTCAAAATCAGGATCGATCTGACGCAGCAGCAGGATACCGGAACCGATGGTACCGGTCATCATGCCATACATGGATATCAGACCTTCATGATAATACCCCTTGTAGATCTTCTTGCTGATCTTCTTCAGATAGAACCACGTCACAATGCCGCCTGCAACAGCCATCAGGACGAAAGGCAGCCACAAACCGGTCAGATCTTCAGGATCGATGCAAGCGATACCTGCAACGATCATGATATCAAAGAAAAACCCTGAAAGCCGGTTCAGCAGATAATTGTTCTGATAGCGCAGCTTCATCCACCCACGCTTTTCACACTTGCCCAGGATCGTCTTCACCATCATGGCAAGCGCGGAACCGATAATGAAGTTGAAGCCCCAAAGCATCGAATTGAGCATTTTGGCAAGACCGGGCGCCCATAAAGTCAAAGCGGTAGTAAGGCCCTTGGTCACAAGGAAAGTCAGAAGATAGACACCCAACATCATTGCGACCTGAACGGAAAGCTTATCGATCGAATCGGAAACACGGATCTCGTTCTTATCCTGGAAGAAATCGATCGTATAGGTTTCTTCTTTCTGCTTTTCATCACCGGAAACACCGATCTGATGATGGTTCTTCCAATAGTTCAAAACGATAACGCCGACGGTACATGCACAGATATAGCCGGCTGCCGCGATCGCGAGGCCAAAGCTCTGGCCGCCGGTGAACCCGAACGTCTCATATGTCGTGCCTATATTGTTGGCCTGTCCGGGGCCTTGTCCATAACCCATGGGCAATAGAAGGCCTGCTGCTTTGAATAAGCCCGGTTTCAGAGTGAATGAAAGCAGGATGGTGATCACCAGGCCTGTCAGACCCTGGATCAGATAAGATCCGACGATAGCCGCTCCGGATTTGATCCCGGCAGCGGAGTGACTCTCCTCTGTTTTCGCATTGACACGAAGGCTCATGGCAATGAATCCCAGCGCGATGCAGTGATACACAAGGGTATCGAGCACTTCGATGTCGAAAAGATCATCGATCCCGAAGACCCGCTGAAGGATGAGTTTCAGTGCAAGCATGATAAAACCAGCCAGAACGGAGACCGGCATCAAAGTCTTGCGGATAAACGGGATACAGCGCCGCAGCATATTGGAAAACAATACGATGACAGCGATGATGCCCAACTGCATGATCAGATTCCATACACCGGCTGTTTCATAGAAGATCTGCTGTATCTCCGATCCTGCCGCATTCAATAATATCATAGCTATTACTCCACTTCTTTATTAAGTTCTATCCATGCCAGAAGATAAGGACGCAGGATGCCAGTGTCCGACCTGATCTCATAATACCCGTTATCATCCGTATAAAGAAGGCGATTAGTCCTGACCATGGAAAGATCTGAGATGGAAGTCATTTCTACAGGTTTTCCATCGATCAGCATTGCATGCGCTGCAGGATCCAGAGCAATGCGGACTTGCTGCTGTTCCCCGGTCGTCAGATGCGTAAGTACCGCATCCGCCGGAAAAAGCTCTCCTTCTCGGCCTTCTTTAAGATAAAAACGAAAAGTATCCTTTTGCCATCCATCCCATTCAGACAGATATTTGAACCTTCCTTTGGTAAAGCTTCCATAAGGATCGATCGAAGCAAGCAGACCGCATGTTGAACAGTAGACTTCTGCACCTTTTGAATGTATGGTTCCGATCTTTTCACATTCCGGACAGATAAAAACAGCTTTTTCTATATTCTCCGCACGACGTCTGCCCTTGAAACGGATCGGATCCTGTTGCTGCAGCGCATCCGCATCAACATAGATATCCCGGTCGATGCAGGCATCGATCTCTTCCGGGCGCATCTTCACCAGTTCATCCGGCTGATACACATGCGCGATCCGCCCTTTGACATATCCCTTCCTTGTACCGGCAGCCCATCTTGGCTTTGTAAGATAGTTGCCTTCCATACGATAGGTCACCAAAGGTACTTTCATGATCCTTGCAAGCTTGCCCGTTGCTGGGAACACCGAACCGGAAATACCGTTCCATGTATTATCACCTTCTGCAAAGAGGACGACCGGTGTTCCCGCCTTGAGTGCCTTGGTTACTGAACGGATGGTATCGAGCGCCATGGAAGCTTTCGGCCGTGGTATCACAGAAAGATATCGTGTCAGGACCTTGGTGATGAAGCCCATCCGCATCAGATGTTCACTAGCGACATACGCGAGCGGACGCTTGGGACTGGACAGTCCGACAAAGATCGGATCCAGATCGCACGCATGGTTTGCGATCAGAAGATAAGGCCCTTCCACATCGACTGTTTCCATGGAACAATGAAACTTTCGGAAGTAAAGCCGTACCAAAGGATGCAGGAACCGCCATGCTCGATCGCGTCTTAGGGATTCCTTTTCGAAACTCTGCTCTTCCATGTTCAAATGCTCTTTCTGATAGATTCTTAGCCGTCTTTTCGTTCATATCGATCATAAGGCTTTCGTCGGAAGCATGATAGCCTTAGCGGGTCAAACCTATTGGATCAACATACAGTCTCCAAAAGAAAAGAAACGATACCGCTCCAGCACTGCTTCCGCATAAGCATGAAGTACATGTTCCCGTCCGGCAAATGCGCTGACCAGCATGATCAACGTAGATTCCGGCAGATGGAAATTAGTGATCAGGCCATCGAGCACTTTGAAAGTGTAGCCCGGATAAATGAATATCTGTGTCCATCCGCTGGAAGGCGGTATGGTCCCATCAGCGAGTGCTGCAGATTCCAAGGTACGGCAGCTGGTCGTACCGACTGCTATGACCCGACCGCCCTGCCGTTTCGTTTCATTGATCAGATCCGCAGTCTCACGGCTGATCTGATAATACTCGCTGTGCATTTCGTGATCTTCGATCTTTTCGACCTTTACGGGACGGAACGTGCCCAGTGCCACATGAAGAGTGATAAAAGCGATCTTGACACCCTTTTCTCTCAACTGGTCCAGAAGCTCTGTTGTGAAATGCAGACCGGCCGTTGGCGCGGCAGCTGACCCTTCTTCCCTTGCATAGACCGTCTGATACCGATCAGGATCCTCGAGACGTTCATGGATGTATGGCGGAAGCGGCATCTGACCCAGCTGATCCAGGATCTCCTCGAAGATGCCGTCGAATTCGAAATGAACGATACGATTGCCGCCGTCCATGATCTTCAGGACTTCGGCTTTCAGCAGCCCTTCTCCAAAGGTCAGGCGATGCCCAGGACGTACCCTCTTGCCCGGACGCACGAGCACTTCCCAGCAATCCGCTTGAAAAGGCAGTTCGGAAAGTTCCTCACGATTCAAGCGCTTAAGCAAAAGCAGTTCTACATTAGACCCGGTATCCTCCCGTGCACCGAGCAACCGTGCCGGAAGAACTTTGGTATCGTTCAGGACAAGGCAATCACCGGCCGCAAGATAATCCGCGATATTATAAAAATGATCATGCTTTATGCTGCCGTTTTTCCTGTCCAGGACCATGAGCCTGGAATCGGACCGCGTTTTGAGCGGTGTCTGTGCGATCAGCTCCTCCGGCAGATCAAAGTAGAAGTCTTTAGTTTCCATACATTCTCCTGTATCCATCAAAAACGCTATATCATACGATATAGCGATGATCATTTGTGATTGAGATACGAAGATAATGTCATCAAGCTGTCTGACAGATGAATGTTTTCGATCACGACATCTGGAATGGATACCGAAAGATCGGCCGATGTAAAATTCCAAATGGCCGGCACCCCGGCTGTTGCGAGCCTTTCAGCAATTTCAAAGGCCTCAAAAGGAGGTATCGTTAGGACCGCAACATCTGTAGGATGCTCATTCAGATATGCTTCCAGATCACGCACATCCAGGGTCGGCGCATTTCCTTCCGT
>JAFVHC010000316.1 GCA_017474705.1 Bacillota bacterium | reverse complement strand
TGAACTGCGTAACGGCCAGGCGGTCGACAAACGCATCTACGAGGACCTGCAGGCCATGTTCGACGCAGCCCGCGAGGACGGCATCTATCCTTACATCGTGGAATCCTATCGCACGCACGAGGATCAGATCGCTATGATGGATTACTATGTAGGCGTCTATGAAAGTGAAGGACTTTCCGAGGAAGAAGCGCGCGAGAAAGCCGAGACGGTCGTTGCCATCCCCGGCACCAGCGAGCATGAGCTGGGCCTTGCGGTCGATATCAACGGTGAGTACACTGACACACAGGAGTCGGCCGTCGTCTGGGACTGGCTCATGGATCATTGTTATGATTATGGTTTCATCCTGCGCTATCCGGAGGACAAGACCGACGTCACGGGCATCGATTATGAGCCGTGGCATTATCGCTACGTAGGCCGGGAGAACGCCGCAGAGATCCGGGACAGCGGCCTCTGCCTGGAAGAGTACCTGGGAAGGACCGAGCATGAGTAGTATCACATTTGAAGAAATGCAGCAGATCCAGGTGGAGCTGCGAGAAAAATACGGTAAATGGTGGGGGGAACTGAATCCCCGGGAAGGCGCCCGGACCCTGCTCTGGATGATCGGTGAAGCCACCGAAGTCGGCGACATCATCAAGAAGCAGGGGGAAGATGCAGTCATGGACGACCCGGACGTGCGCCGGCACTTTATTGAGGAAATGTGCGACGTCCTGATGTACTTCAATGACCTGATGATCTGTTTCGGCATCACGCCGGAGGAGGTCACCGAAGAATATTGGAAGAAACATCGATACAACATGGACCGCTGGGATTGATGCAGTGGCTGGAATACCTGATATTTCTGCACTATGTAGTTGTATCAGGTAAAAATGAAAAGCCTACAGTTTTTCTAGCAAATACTATTCTCAACCAGGTAAAAAAAGAGCCTTTTTTCAGAACCCTACCTGATGAAACGAGATCAGTTTCAGAAATCAGGTAATGAAAAGGCTTTTTCAGACAAATCGACGTCGAAATTACCTGATCGAGAACGTATATAAAGTAGGATCAGGTAAAGATTTTGAAATTACCTGATTTTCGGACGGTTTTAACATTTGTCATGTAAACAATGGCCGCGCTTCCGCGGTCTCACGAAGGTTTGTGAAAGGAGTTGACGGTATGAAACGCTGGATTTGGATCCTGACTGCGCTTTTGGTCATGATGATCGCTGCGAGCGGATGCAGTAAGTATGAGATGGACATGACCGAAGATGATACGAACCCCTGGAACCAGGAATCTTCTCAGGAAGATGATAAGAAGGAAGAGTCGAAACAGGATCAAAAAGAAGAGGATGAGTCTTCCGGCCAAAAGAAGGAAAACTCCCGCAACGAGAACTCGGAAGACAGCAGGAAGAAGAAGGAAGGCCAAGCCAGGATCGAGGAATCTGAAGCAGAAGGCAGCATCGACGACGATTTCAGCAAGAAAGAAGAAGAGTCTTCCAAGAAGGAGGAAGAATCCTCAAAAAAGGATGACTCTTTGAAGAAGGAAGAGGAATCCAAGAAGGACGATTCCTCCAAGAAGGACGATTCTTCCAAGAAAGACGACTCTTCAAAGAAAGACGATTCCTCCAAGAAAGACGACTCTTCAAAGAAAGACGATTCTTCCAAAAAGGATGATTCTTCCAAAAAGGATGACTCCTCCAAAAAAGATGATGAGTCTTCAAAGGAAGACGAAGACTCCTCCAAAGAAGACGAGGATTCCTCCAAGGAAGATGAGTCTTCCGAACCAGAGCCCGAACCCGAACCAGAGCCTGAACCAGAGCCAGAGCCTGAGCCTGAGCCCGAACCAGAGCCAGAACCGGAACCAGAACCGGAACCAGAACCGGAACCCGGGGATGTGCATACACTGTATGAAGCGTATCTGAAAGATACTTTGATCCCCGAAATGGGTCTGATCCCGGAATATCAGACGGAATCCGTGCTGCTGCCGGATCCTTCGGACTCCGGACTGACCGAAGACGGGCTCTATACCGTATGCTACCGGGACGTCGACCTGGACGGCGAAGAGGAAATGCTGGTCGTACGCAGCCTGAAGAATACGGAGACGACTAAGGACAAAGAAGAAGTCGTCACCAATGTCGAACGTATCCTCACGGTGGGCTTGTACACGGTACGTGACGGCGCTGTTGAACTGGTGCAGGAGCAGTCCTTCGAACTGACTTATCAGGAGAAACTGCCCTATGATCTGGAGATGTTCGCAAATCTGCAGGATCAGATCGAGGGGCATATGCTTGACCGCAAACTGGAGATCCGCACCGTGGAAGGTGAGGGCGGCCTGATCCTCGGGATCAGCGCCACATATGGTGAAGAAGATCCCAGTCAGAATTACTACATGGTCGCACGGGACGGCGGTCTGGAAGTGCTTGAAGAAGAGCCGGAGATGAAAGAAGCCGAGCTTCTCTTCACAGAAGCCGTCGGCGAAGGCGGCGAGGGCATCGAGATCGTGGTCGTGGATAAGAGCGGTCTGCACGGTGGCCCGCTGAAAGCACCTGCTGTGCCGGACTACACCATCAAGATCGAGAAGAAGGACCTTACCAAGAAATTCGTCAAGGAATACAGCAAAAAGGTCATGAAGATCTCGAAAAAAGACATTAAGACATATGGGGTCGACGTGTCCGCGGAAGTCCTGACGTTGGAATCTTCCGAGAAGAAAGTAGATAAGCTGAACAAGGCGCTGGCCGAGGAGGTGCCTGCCTTCGTCACGGATGAGGAAGAGTTCGATAAGATGGTAGCTGATGGTCTGGTCTATCATGATCAGTATCTGACCGTCGGGCAGTACGGCAAGTATGTGAGCACTGCCAAACTGGAAGAGTACTTCTGGTACATGTCCGAAGGCGGCGGACGTGTTTTGGATCTGCGTACATATGATGCTAAGACCGGCAAGCGCGTCAAATTGGGAGAGGTGATCGGCCTGAGCAAGAAGGAGATCATCACGGCGGCCATGAAGGAACTGGAGCGTCAGTACGGAGACCTGGAGCGTTGGGATAAGAGCGACAAGGATGTGGATGACAACGAATATCCCTCCTATAAAGAGACGCTGAAAGCCTCGCTTGAAGCCCGGATCGACGAAGGAGACCAGTTCTTCATAGCGAACGATGGCAGCATCTTCCTGGTGGCGGAGCTTCAGAACGAGTATTCCACCGTTAGCGTACCGGTCCGGATCAGCTGATGAAGGAAAAGTCTGTTGACAAACAGGGGATTCCTTGGTAAAATACCTTTGTTACAGACATGGAAGAAGCGGAGAGTCATCTCCACGTGCATCCCCATCATACTGTTCAGAGAGAAGCTGTTTTGGTGCGAGGCTTTCGGTACGAGGATGGACGGATCCCTTCGGAGTTCAGTTCCCGAAACCATAGTAAGGAACTGCGGAAGCCCCGTTACAGGCAAAGGTCTTGATAGAGATCAAAAGAGTGGAATCTTTAAGGATTCAATCAGGGTGGTACCGCGTATCATACGTCCCTGCAGGGTGTGAGCCTTGCAGGGATTTTATATTTTGTAAGTGATTTAGGAGGAGAAAGATGTACAAGAAAGTATCCGCGGACATGAAGTTCGTCGAACGCGAGCACGAAGTACGGGATTTCTGGAAAAAGAACCGTATCTTTGAGCGCAGCATGGAGCAGCGGAAAAACGGCTCGACTTACACATTTTATGATGGGCCGCCAACGGCCAATGGCAAACCGCACATCGGCCATGTGCTGACCCGTGTCATCAAGGACATGATCCCGCGCTACCAGACGATGAAGGGCAATTATGTCCCGCGTAAAGCAGGTTGGGATACCCACGGCCTTCCGGTCGAACTGGAAGTGGAAAAGCTGCTTGGCCTGGATGGCAAAGACCAGATCGAAAAGTATGGACTGGCGCCGTTCATCGACAAGTGCAAGGAGTCCGTTTGGAAGTATAAAGGCATGTGGGAGGATTTCTCCGAGACCGTCGGTTTCTGGGCGGACATGGACGATCCCTACGTTACCTATCATGATGATTATATCGAGTCCGAGTGGTGGGCACTGAACCAGATCTGGAACAAGAAACTGCTGTACAAGGGTTTCAAGATCGTTCCCTACTGCCCGCGCTGCGGCACCCCGCTTTCTTCTCATGAAGTCGCGCAGGGGTACAAAGCCGTCAAGGAACGCTCCGCCGTCGTCCGCTTCAAAGTAAAGGGCGAGGACGCGTATTTCCTGGCATGGACCACCACGCCATGGACCCTGCCTTCCAACCTGGCACTGTGCGTCAATCCGGAGGAGACCTATTGCAAGGTCAAAGCCGGTGACGGATACACCTATTACATGGCCAAGGCCCTGCTGGAGACCGTGCTGGGCGAGGTCGGTTTCGAGATCCTGGAATCCTATGTGGGTACAGATCTGGAGTATAAAGAGTATGAGCCGCTGTGGCAGTGTACCGCAGACGCGGCTGCGAAGCAGCGTAAAAAGGCGCATTATGTGACCTGCGACGATTATGTCACCATGTCCGATGGTACCGGTATCGTCCATATCGCACCGGCTTTCGGTGAAGACGATGCCAAGGTCGGCCGTAAGTATGATCTGCCCTTCGTGCAGTTCGTCGACGGTGCAGGCCATATGACGCCCGAGACACCGTATGCGGGTCTGTTCGTCAAAGATGCCGACAAGCCGATCTTGATCGATCTGGAAAAAGAAGGTCTCCTGTTCGATGCGCCGAAGTTCGAGCATGACTATCCGTTCTGCTGGCGCTGCGATACGCCGCTGATCTATTATGCGCGCGAATCCTGGTTCATCAAGATGACCGAGGTCAAGGATCAGCTGGTGGCCTGCAACAAGACCGTCAACTGGATCCCGCGCTCCATTGGTGAAGGCCGTTTTGGTATGTGGCTGGAGAACATCCAGGACTGGGCGGTCTCCCGTAACCGTTACTGGGGCACGCCGCTGCCGGTATGGGAATGCAGCTGCGGCCATCAGGAGTGCGTCGGCAGCCGTCAGATGCTCTTCGAGTTAAGCGGTGACGAACGCGCCAAGACTGTGGAACTGCATCGTCCGTACATCGATGAGATCGTGCTGAAGTGCCCGGAATGCGGCGGTGAGATGCGTCGTGTGCCGGAAGTCATCGATTGCTGGTTCGATTCCGGTGCTATGCCCTTCGCGCAGCATCATTATCCCTTCGAGAACCAGGAACTGTTCGAGCAGCAGTATCCCGCTGCTTTCATTTCTGAAGCGGTGGATCAGACCCGTGGCTGGTTCTACACGCTGATGGCTCTGGGTACTCTGCTGTTTGGCAAGTCCCCGTATGAAAACGTCATCGTCCTGGGCCTGGTCTTGGATGAGGACGGCCAGAAGATGAGTAAGTCCAAGGGCAACGCGGTGGATCCTTTCGATGCATTGGAAAAGCATGGCGCGGATGCGATCCGTTGGTATTTCTACACCAACAGCGCGCCGTGGCTGCCGAATCGTTTCTACGATAAAGCTGTAACGGAAGGACAGCGCAAGTTCATGGGCACGCTGTGGAACACCTACGCATTCTACGTTCGGTATGCCAACATCGACGAGTTCGATCCGACGCAGTATACCCTGGATTATGAGGATCTGTGCCTGATGGACAAGTGGCTGCTGTCCCGTTTGAATACATTGATCCAGAAGGTCGATGACCATCTGTCGAACTACCGGATCGTGGAAGCTGCGACCTCCCTGGACGGTTTCGTGGACGATCTGTCCAACTGGTATGTGCGCCGCAGCCGTGAGCGTTATTGGGCAAAGGGCATGGAGCAGGACAAGATCGACGCATATCTGGTCCTGTACGAAGCATTGGTCACTGTAGCGAAACTGGCCGCACCGATGATCCCCTTCATGTCGGAGCAGATCTACCGCAATCTGGTCTGCTCAGTGGATCAGAACGCACCGGAAAGCGTCCATCTGTGTGATTATCCGGTTGCAGACGAAGCCCGTATCGATCCGGAACTGGAAGCCGAGATGGACGAAGTCCTGAAGATCGTCGTTGAAGGACGTGCAGCCCGCAACACAGCCAACATCAAGAACCGCCAGCCGATCGGCACCATGTACGTTCAGGCGCCGCGCGCACTGGATGAGGCCTGCATGGCCACCGTCGCGGACGAACTGAACGTCAAGAAAGTAGAGTTCGTGGACGATGCAGAAGGATTCATCACCTACAGTTTCAAGCCGAATCTGCGGACGGTCGGTCCTAAGTTCGGCAAGCAGCTGGGGCTGATCCGCAATACCCTGTCTTCCGTAGACGGTGCAGCCGCCATGGCTGAACTCAAGGAGACGGGCATGCTGAAGATCAATGATGAGATCTCGCTGCTGGAAGAGGATCTGCTGATCGAGACCGCGCAGAAGGAAGGTTTCGTAGCGGAATCCGGTAATGGAGTGACGGTCGTCCTGGACACCAACCTCAGCGAAGAACTGCTGGAGGAAGGCTTCGTGCGTGAGGTCGTGAGCAAAGTGCAGACCATGCGTAAGGAAGCTGGTTTCGAGGTCATGGATCATATCGCTTTCGCCTATGGTGACAACGAGAAGATCACCAAGATCGTGACGGACAATGCCGCAGCGATCCAGGCGGATACGCTGACTGACGAATTAGTGGCAGAGGCTGATGACAGTTTCTACGTCAAAGAGTGGAACGTCAACGGCGAGAAGGTCACTTTCGGCGTGAAAAAACTGTAAAAATAGAGGAGCTGCCTGATGAGGCAGCTCTTTTTTGAGGTCAAATCAGCGAGAATCATGTATGAACTTGTGATTTCAAGGACTGGGCATGTATACCATCAAACGTACAGTGATCCATTTCATGCCATAAATAGGTTTCTAGAAGAAAAGGCATGCATTTGGAAAGGACGCGCGAACGCTTGATACATGCCTAATGAGTTAAAAAGAGAAAAGGACAGGTATTTGCGAAGCTTGAAGCCTTAGCAAATACCTGCCCTTTTTAGAATAATTACAGTATAGGCATGAAAATGATCGCCATGTGCTTTCTTTTATGCATGCATAAAGGGAGAAATATGGAAAAAGGCATGAAATTCAGCCATAGACCTCTAAAAAGAGACTTGGATCTCCTTCGTTTCCCCACGTTTGAACGAGACTTCCACATGATCCCCTTCCAGCGGCAGCTCTTCGCCGTTCACCAGGAATCGTGCGATCGGGCGGCGGATGCGCAGGGTCAGGACCTGATCCCAATCAGAGGTGATCTGAGCAGTCAGGCCATTTGCATCCCATGTAAGGCAGTGCAGTTTCGCCCAGGTATAGAGCCAGATGCCCTGCAGTTTGCCTGCTGAGAAAGTATCCGGCAGCGCAGGCAGGAATTCCACTATGCCCGGCTCGGAATAAACGCACATCTCCAGCAGAAGGGCGGGCATAGCGCCTTGCAGATCCGGGAACTGACCTCGATAGGGGAAGTGTGCGGTGGAAAGGTTGCGCCGCACGAACCCATGGCCGATCAGCTGGCCGAGGTTCTGTTCTGATTCTTCGCGATCTTTCAAACGGACGGCAGTGAAGGCCCGATGGATGATACCATGGGCGGAGTCGTCCTGCTGCCCGCGTTTGCGGTTCGAAATGCAGATCGCTTCGGCAAGAGCTGGCTCGCGTTCCGGAGTTACGGCGCGGCCGGGCCAGACATCATAATGATGGGATACGTGACGATGATTGTAGTTTTCCTCCACGGTGGGCCATGCCCATTCTTTCAGGCCTCCGTCTTCATCCAGCCAGTAGACCGGCAGGTCATCGAGCTGCTGTTGCCAGTGGGGGATCTCAT
>JAFVHC010000315.1 GCA_017474705.1 Bacillota bacterium | reverse complement strand
TCTTGTCACGGTTGGTGACGAACAGATACTTATAAGCGTAGGCGCTGAACTTGCTGGGCCAGAAGCCGTAGCCGTAGCGCAGCAGGGCGTCCTCAGCGGTGAAGGACGAGGAAATCAGCAGAACGAAGGGCATGACGGCGCAAACCGACAGGATGAACAGGATGACGCAAATGACAACCTGAAAGATTTTTTCACCGGTACCTTTAATCGATCGATCCATATCTGCACCTCCTTAGAACATTGCATTCTCTCTGTCGAGCCAACGAGTGATCTGGTTGACGGTCATAACGAGGAAGAAACCGCAGATCGACTGGAATGCGCTGGCTGCAGAGGACATGGACAGGTTGTTGAGCTGCATCAGGGCACGATAGACGTAAACGTCCAGAGTCGTGGTGACCGTGTACAGGGCGCCGGAGTTCATGGTGACCTGATAGAACAGGCCGAAGTCGGAGTACATGATACGGCCGCAGCTCATGATCAGCAGGGTGACGATGGTGGGCTTCATCATCGGGACCGTGATCTTGGTGATCTGCTTCATCTTGCCGCAGCCATCGATGTAGGACGCCTCATAGAGGTTCCGGTCGATGCCGACAATGCCAGACAGATAGATGATTGAGCTGTAGCCCAGGCCTTTCCAGACGTGAACGACTGTCAATATGAACGGCCAGTACTTCTTCACACCGTACCAGTTGATCTCAGCATTGCCCAGCAGGCCCTTGTTGATCCAGCCGGCGGAGGTGGACAGGAAGCCATAGACGATGTAAGCGACGATGACCATGGAGATCAGCTGCGGCAGCAGGATCAGGGTCTGAGAAACTCTCTGAACGATCTTGCTGAAGACCTCGGCCAGGCAGATGCCGACGGCCATGCCGGTGAAGATTCCAAGGACGATCCAGAACGCGTTGTAGGCGATGGTGTTGCGAATGATCATGCCCGCGTCGCCGGATGCAAACAGGAACTTGAAGTTCTCCCAGCCGCACCAGGGGGATCTCCAGATACCGACGGAGAAGTCCAGCTTCTTCCATGCGATCTGAATACCGACCATGGGGAGGTAGTTGTTGATGATGAGGTAAGTCAGACCAGGGATGACCATGAAGTCCAGGGTGGAGAGGACTTCCTTCTTCGTGAGCAGATAGCAAGCGCACACGATGAGGGCAAGGCCGACGGCCATTCCGCCGTACATACCGGGCTCCACGGCAACTCTCTTGGCGCCGTCAAGGATGTCCTTGATGGTGACCAGGGTGATGACCTGCATGATGATCTGCACAGCGCCGGCGATGAAGATAAACAGGGCCGAGAGCTTGGGCATCTTCTGCAGGAGCATGATCACGGCGAAGACCACACTGACGCAGATGCACGCCAGCGCGACCCATTGATAGATGACAGGATTCACCTGAACGCTGCCGTTCATGATGGCCTTGCCTGCCGCCAGATCATAGCCGGAAAGACTGTAATAACTACTGTTGTAACGGTAGTGGGCAAACGGCAATGCGTAAACCACAAGGCCGATTACCGCCAGAACACGTGCAGCGATACCTGCGCGCCGTTCTGGACTAAAAAAACTTTTCTTTTCCAACGGTGATGGCTCCTTCTTCTAAGCGTTTATTCTCCAAATCGCTGCGGCTGCCTAATCGCAGCGATCTGAATACAAGGGAAAAAGGGGATTTGCTCCATGCTTCTATTATAGAAGAATTACCCGGAAATTGCACCTCAATTTTATGTGCAAAACACTTCGATTTTGTGCATCGGCCACGGGAACGCGCCCCGCGGGGCGGAACGGCAGGTCAAAAAATCATATTATGATTTTTGTCCCGCTTCTGCTTTGTGGTTGCTTGT
>JAFVHC010000314.1 GCA_017474705.1 Bacillota bacterium | reverse complement strand
TAACGCGTGTACCGCGACCGTAAACGTCCTTCGCAACGCGAGCCTCCATGTTCCGATATCGATATCATGCGACGTTAGCATGAACATGCACGGGTTCGGCCTCAGTTACGGAGACGAGTATGTAGAAAGGGACGGCAGCGTGGAATGGCCCGACCTGGACCACGATCCGTTCATATACATCTATGGCGGCGGTTCGTTGAACGTGTACGGAGGCGGGTCCATAAGGACGTTCACCAACGACTTGATCGCGGTAGACGGCGGATACGCCTCCGCGAACTACGACCTGGAGATGGAGAGCGTAACGCTGTTCTCCCCGCGCAGGGCGGTCCACATTTCGGCCGGAAAGGCCTCCGTGACGCTGTGCACCGTGTACGGCACCATGACGATGGCCAGCCAGAACGACGACATATGCAGCCTGTACATGTACGGTCTGAACAAGAGCTCCGTGCAGGTTCCGAGGGTGACGAACGACGTATGCCAGGAGAAGCCGGCCAACGACGACCTGTGGTGGATAAGCGACACGTTCGCCACGATCGGTCATGATCTCAGGATCCTGGGGCATGAAGCCTAATCCTGCATAAGGGACAGAAAGCCACTGTTGGATGAACAGATCATCCGGGAGAACATAAGGCGTTACCAGTTGCTTTCTTACCGCTGAAAGACCGTTGTACACTTCACCCAGTGGGTGGAATAAAAAAGAAGCGCTTCGTGCTCCGTGTAGTGCGGATATGGCATCCAGTTGTTTTTCGGCCTTGTAAGCAGCCTTCAGGAACTTTTGATCGTAATCCTTCTGCGCAAGAGCTTTTATCAAAGGTTCCTCTTTTCGAGGCACGTATACACGCGGCTGAGTCGAATCCAGACGATGAAAGAACTGCATCGTTTTATGTTTCATCTGAATGTTGAGCGTGCCCGGCGGTTTGTCCTGCAGTGATCTTTCCGCATTTGCGATCGATTTTTCTATGAGCTGTTTTTGTTCTGACAATGGAAGATAATAGTCCGACATAATACACCTCTTTCTTTTGAAATCGAGCATATATTATATAGGAATCCATTGCGTGTATCAATAAGATTTTCGACAAATAACAAAAATAACAAAAACGTTAATAGATATTTGAAATATTGACACAATAATTTCTTCTGATCCTGCATCATGAAATGAAAAGCAAAAAACACCCCGGATGGTGGAAAAACCTTCCGGGGTGTTGTGAACACTTATTTCAATTCTTCACCGCTCTTAGCCGTATCGATGCCGGCAGCGTTCTCCAGCCCCAGCCGTTTGGTGGCATCCTCGCGCATCTTGTACTTGAGGATCTTGCCAGCGGCGTTCATCGGGAACGCATCGACGAACTCGATATAGCGGGGCACCTTATGACGGGCCAGAGAGGCCTTGATGTAATCGAACATTTCATCGACAGTCACAGTCTGGCCTTTTTTCAGGATGATGCAGGCCAGAGCTTCTTCGCCGTAGCGTTTGTCCGGTACGCCGATGACCTGAACATCCTGCACCGCTGGATGCGTGTAGATGAACTCTTCGATCTCCTTCGGGTAGATGTTCTCGCCGCCGCGGATGATCATGTCCTTCAGACGGCCGGTGATGTAGTAATTGCCATCCTTGTCACGACGGGCCAGATCACCCGAATGCAGCCAGCCCATTGAGTCGACTGTGTCGCGCGTGGCTTCGGGCATTTTGTAGTAGCCCTTCATCGTGTTGTAACCACGGGAGCAGAACTCGCCGTTCTCTCCATCGGGCACTTCTTCGCCGGTCTCCGGATCGATGATCTTGCATTCCACATGCGGGAAGGCGTAGCCTACGGTCTCGGTACGGACGTATTCGGTATCCCAGCAGGCGCTCATGGTGCTGCCCGGCGCGGATTCGGTCTGGCCGTACACGCTGATGATGCCGGTCATGTGCATCTCGTCCTCGCGGGCGGCGCGGCGCATCAGTTCAGGCGGACAGCCGGAGCCGGCCATGATACCGGTCCGCATGTAGCTGAAATCCGTACTGCGGTAGTCCGCATGGTTGAACATGGCGATGAACATGGTGGGGACACCGTTGAAGCAGGTGATCTTTTCCTGGTTGATGCAGGCAAGGCTCTGCATTGCGGAGAAGTAGGGCATCGGGCACATGGTCGTACCATGGGTCATGGAAGACGTCATGGACAGGACCATACCGAAGCAATGGAACATGGGGACCTGGATCATCATGCGGTCCGCGGTGGACAGGTCCATGCGGTCGCCGATACATTTGCCGTTATTGACCACGTTGTAGTGCGTCAGCATGACGCCCTTCGGGAATCCGGTGGTGCCGGACGTATACTGCATGTTGCAGACGTCGCCGGGCCGTACCTGAGCGGCCATGCGTGCCACTTCTTCTTTCGGGACGAGGGGAGCGCGCTCCATAGCCTCATCGAAGGTCAGACAGCCTTTCATGCGGAAGCCGACGGTGATGACGTTGCGCAGGAAGGGCAGCTTTTTCGCATGCAGCGGTTCGCCGGGACGGGTATGCTCCAGTTCCGGACAAAGCTCCTGGATGATCTTTTTGTAATTGGAATCCAGACAGTTCTCGATCATGACCAAGGTGTGGGTGTCGGACTGGCGCAGCAGATACTCCGCCTCATGCCGCTTGTACGCGGTGTTGACGGTGACCAGGATCGCACCGATCTTCGTGGCAGCCCAGAAGGTGATGTACCAGGCCGGCACGTTGGTCGCCCAGATGGAGACTTTGCTGCCGCGGCGCACGCCCATGGAGATCAGCGCGCGGGCAAAATCATCCACGTCGTCCCGGAATTCGGAATAGGTGCGGGTGTAATCCAGCGTCGTGTATTTGAACGCGTACTGGTCCGGAAATTCCTCGACCATGCGGTCCAGGACCTGCGGGAAGGTCTCATCGATGAGGTCGAACTTCTTCCACACGAACTGGCCGGTATGCGCCATGTTATCATACAGATGAGAACGGACGCCGCGAGGGCTGTCGAAACGGCTCATGAAATTGACGAAATGAGGGAAGATCACGTCGCGATCATCCACATCGTCCAGCCATTCCGGCTTCCATTCCAGGGAAATGAAACCATCGTAATCGATGGAGCCGAGAGCCCGCATCATATCGGAGATGGGCAGCAGACCTTCACCGATCAGCTCATAAGAACCGTCCTCCTGGGAATCCCTAAGATGGACGTGACGGACGTAAGCGCCCAGGTTCTTGATGGTGGTATCGGCACTTTCCTGGAAGTCGCGGTAAGGATGATGCATGTCCCACAGAGCGGCCAGTTCGTCACAGGCGCAGTCGTCCATCAACTGGCGCAGACGGCCGGTATCGGCATAGATGCCGCTGGTCTTGATCAGCAGGGTGATGCCCAGGGCGTTCGCGGAGGGCAGCAGTTGGTTGATCGAGGCACGCGCCGGCTCTTCTTCGCCGAGCGCACAGCAGCCGACGTAAGGGATCTGCGCATCATGGGCAAGTGCCATGACCTTGCGCAGCTCTTCCACGCTGGAGGCTTCGGAAAGATTGCAGGACGTATCGATGCAGGGGATCGTCAGCCCCTTGGTCTTCAGATCACGGATCGTAGCGGCCACACTGTATTGATGGAAAGGACATCCGCGGCCGATCAGGGATTCTTCCCGCTGCGGGTTATAGATCTCGATGCCGCCGAAGTGCATGGTCAGCGCCGTATTCAGGTTTTCTTCCCAGGAATACCGCTGCCATCCACGGGTGGAGAATGAAAGATTCATGCGTTCTGACCCTCCTCATATACGACCTTGTTGAGCGCGTTGATATACGCACGAATGCTGGAACCGACGATGTCGGTGGAGATACCTTGCCCGGAGTAGAGCTTCCCACCGCTGCGCAGCTTGACGATGGCTTCACCCATCGCTTCACGACCTTCGGTGACGGCCTGGATCTGGAAATCATCCAGATCATAATGATGGCCGATGATCTCTTCAATAGTATGGAAGGCCGCGTCGATGGGACCGTCGCCCAGGCTGATGCCCTCCAGGATCTCTCCGTTTTTGGACAGCTGGATGCTGGCGGAAGGATGGATCACATTGCCGGTATTGATGATATATCGTTCGACTGTATAGGTGGCCGGCACCTGCATGGCGGCGGAGGCGACGATAGCATCCAGCTCACGGGTGCTGACTCTCTCCTTTTTCGTGGCGATCCGGCTGAAGGCCTCGTAGACGCGGACTGTATCTTCTTCGGACAGTTCATAGCCCAAGGTGGCGACAGCGGCCATGACGGCGGTCATATCATCGTGCGCGGTCAGGTATAGGCCGTCTTCTTCGGAGTCACTCTGACGGTCTCTGGTCTTCTCACCGGTGCGGCACAGACGGGTGATCTGCGCAGTGGCGCGGGTCAGCTGCGTGGTGTGGACGGAGGTGGAAGCGTTGATCTGATCCCCGCGGGAGGCGATCAAGGAGACGATGTGCTTGAGGCTGATGGAGCCCAGATTGTAACCGGCGGCCTTCACTTCATCGGCACCGGCCGAGATGGCACTGATGGCGCAGGCATCCGCCATGTACAGGGTATTGCTGCAGCTGACACCCAATGTTACGGACTCCAGCCCCGGTACGTCCGCCTGCAGATCGCTCAAAAAGGCGGCAAATTCATCCGGCAGCATGATGCCGGCGGTGTCACTGACAGTGATGATGGAAGCACCTGCCTCGATAGCGGCGCCGATCGCGTCCCTGATAAAGGAAGCTTCGGCCCGGGTGGCGTCCTCAGCGACGAATTCGACATCCGTGCAGACCTTGCGGCATGCTTCGATCATATGCCGGATCGTATCGATCATAGCGGCCGGCTTTTTAGAAGCCAGATACTCCATCTGCACAGAGCTGACCGGAGCTTCGACCACGAGACGCGGATGTCTGGCTTCCTGCAAAGCTTTCTCAGCGATGGGGATCAGGTCCGGATCCAGTCCCACCGGGACGGCCAGGGTGCTTTCACGCACG
Source organism: Bacillota bacterium (assembly GCA_017474705.1). Classification (GTDB taxonomy): domain Bacteria; phylum Bacillota; class Clostridia; order Lachnospirales; family Bianqueaceae; genus RUG159. Next base: position 26 of record JAFVHC010000314.1, on the reverse strand, counting down.
ATGGAAGCGATGGATTTGATCAGCAG
>JAFVHC010000313.1 GCA_017474705.1 Bacillota bacterium | reverse complement strand
TACGATCTTTCCATTTTGTATCACAGCGAGCGATATGCCCGCCACGTCGACGAACTGCTGCAGCAATCGATCACTATCCATCTTTTTCATCCTTTTCGAATTGATAATAATATTATACTATATACCAAAATATAATACAATAATTACAAACAAAAATCCGTATAATGAGAACTAACAAACCTCGTAACACAATTTAATAAAGGAGAACGCAGTCATGTCTGAAAACAAGAAAGAACTGACCTTTGGCAAACTTTTGGCCTGGTCGCTGCGCGGCGGCTCCACCGGCGTCGCCCTGATGGTGATGGGATATCTGACCATCTTTTGTACCAACACTCTTGGCATCCCGCCGCTGATGGTCGGCACCTTGATGCTTGCCAGCAAACTGTTGGACGGCGTCACCGACATCTTCGCAGGATTCATCGTGGATAAGACCAATACCAGGATCGGCCGCGGCCGTCCCTACGAGCTCTGTGTCATCGGCCTCTGGGCTGCGACACTGGCCTTGTTCCTCTGCCCCGCTTCCTGGAGCACAGTACTGAAATGCGTCTGGATCTTCATCATGTACGCCTTCGCGAACTCGATCTTCATGACCTTCCTGAACGCCAACCAGACGGTGTACATGGTCCGCTCCTTCTCGGATCCGAAACACTACGTCTCCCTCTCGACCTACGGCGGTATCATCCCGATGGTCGTGGTCGTCATCTTCAACATCGTTTTCCCGATGCTGATGGGTGCGATCGCCACATCTCAAGGCGGCTGGATCATGCTGATCGCCGCATTCGCGGTACCCATGACGGTGATCGGTCTCCTGCGCTTCATCTTCATCAAAGAAACGAACCTGGTGGACAGCAAGAGTGCTGAAAAGCTTTCTCTCAAAGATGTCTTCACCGTACTGAAAAACAACCCCTTCATCTACATCATCGCACTGGCCACCCTGATGATGAATCTCGTCACCAACATGGGTGTCAACGTATATTACTTCACCGACATCGTCGGCAATGTGGGCCTGATGGGTGCCCTTTCCGCCGTCCAGATCATCGCGATCCCGCTGATGGCCATCATGCCCCAGTTCCTGAAGCGCACGACCACTGCCCGCATCATCCGCATCGGTCTGCTCGTCATGATCGCCGGTTATGTGCTCAATTACTTCGCCGGATCCAATTTTGCCCTGCTGGCTGTCGCCGCCGTACTGTTCGGTGCCGGATCCATGCCCATCTCCATGCTTTCGGGCTTGATGATCATCGACTGTGCCGATTATAATGAGTCTAAAGGCATGTTCCGCCTGGAGGGTTCTTTAAGCGCCATCAACGGATTTGCCACGAAACTGGGTGCTGGCCTTGGCGCCGGTCTTCTGGGCATTCTCCTGGGTCTGGCCGGATATGACGGGACTGCTGCCGTGCAGACTGCATCCGCCATCAACATGGTCCGCATGCTCTACTCTTTGATCCCTGCCGCTCTGTACATTCTGGTCTACCTGGCCTTCCACCTGTACAAACTGGATAAACTGATGCCCGAGATCCGCCGCACGAATGAAGAAAACCGTGCCAAAAACAGAAAGGATACTGAAAATGGAACAGACGTTGTATCATCCGAAGAATGATCCCTACTTTGCGGAACCGTACATCGACGTACAGGAGATCCGTGAGCAGCCGCTGAAACACTACTACTTCCACGGCGGTTTCAAAGGGACCGACCTCGATGGGGCCAACGAAGTCCGCTTCTGCTTCTATTTTCCGATGGAAGATCAGTATGAAGGCCGTTTCTTTCAGTATGTATCGCCCGCACCGGAGGATGAGCATGAATCCGAGCATCTGCGCGGACAGGATGACAAGATCTCCTTCTGCCTGAGGCATGGCGCTTATTATGTGGTCTCCAACCAAGGCGGATTCGTGATCGGTCATGACCCTTCCCGTCTGTATAAGTCCAGTGCCGCAGCGGCTGAATACAGCCGCAAGATCGCGGAAGAACTGTATCACACCGCGAAACGTCCTTATGGCTATATCTTCGGTGGATCCGGCGGCTCATTCAAAACGATGGGGGCTATGGAAGCCACAGAAGGGATCTGGGACGGCGCCGTACCTTACGTCATGGCCAATCCGATGGCAGCGCCGAACGTCTTCGCGTCCCGCATGCATGCTGTCCGTCTGCTGGGAGAAGCCGGGCTTGAAAAAGTGACCGCTGCCATGGAGCCGGGCGGGTCCGGAGATATCTATGAAGGTCTGGACGAGCTGCAGAAAGCAGCGCTGAAGGAAGCGACCACCATGGGATTCCCGAAGAAGGCCTGGTTCTGCCATCCTTATATGGGGGATGGTGCATTGATGGTCCTAGTACCGACGGTGTATGCCCTCTTCCCCACCTATTTTAAGGATTTTTGGGAAAAGGAAGGTTATGAAGGCGCAGACCCCACAAGCGACGCGGTCCGTGACCGGATGCAGCATATCACCACGGTGGACGAAGTGATCTATGAGCAGAAGGTCGTGGAAGATGAAGCTTTTTCCAGTGTCGATAACAGCTGGGTCAACACGATGCTGGGCGGCGAACCTCTGCCGAAGATCCGCATGAAAGAGGCGCTTCCGGAGGGCTCCTACCAGTTCCACTGCCGGCTGCGGGTCCTGTCTGGGAAGGCCAAAGGCGCGGAGATCAATATCGCGGAGATCGAGGACACTCTGCTGACCCTGCATCCGGAAAATGGGGGCGCTGCCAACAAAAATCCATTCAAGGATCTGGAGGCCGGTGACACGATCATGGTGGACAATTCCGACGCCATCGCCATGCAATTCTTCCATCGCCATCAGGTCCCGGACGAGACCTACGAAGTGTATGATCAGTTCCGTGACGAGAATGGTACCCCGATCCCGGCGCAACTGCCCATGCTGATCGCTCCGATGATCGCGACGAGCGGTGCCGGCATCCTGATCCGTGGCAACATCCATGGCAAGGTGATCGGCCTGTGCTCCACGCTGGATGAGAGTGCCTGCCCCTGGCATGGGGATTGGTACCGTAAGGCCATTGCCCGCTGCGGTATCGATGAAAAGGATCATTTCCGTCTGTATTATCATGATAACAGCATCCATGACGACCGTGCCGAATTCAGCGTAGATCCCCAGCATCTGGTGGACTATGTGGGCACGCTGCATCAGGCTCTTCTGGACGTGGCTGCCTGGTGTGAACAGGGCATCGAGCCTCTGCCTACGACGCAGTATACAGTACGCGACGGCGAAGTCCTCCTGCCGGAGACTGCCAAAGAACGCGGCGGCATGCAGCCGGTGGTCCATGCCGAGATGCTTGGCGAAGTCAACCGGAAAGTCACCGTGAAAGCTGGCACATCTGTTCATTTCACTGCAAGCATCGAAGTACCGGAGGGTGCCGGCTCCGTGACCTTTGCCGCCTGGGATTACGAAGGGACCAACGACTGGTCTCATGGCGAAGCCCTGCTGCCCGGCCAGGATCATGTACGTGTCGAGACGGATCATATCTTCACAAAGCCGGGGCTCTACTACCCCTGCATCAAAGTACAGAGCAACCGTCAGGGTGATCTGTCCGATATCTTTACACAGTGCAAAAATCTCGACCGCGTCTGCGTAGAGGTCACAGAATAAGGATCCGCCCAAAGCGGATCCTTCCTTGTTTTCGTACTGATCTTATGTCATAATATATACAAATATACTGGAGGTATGCATATGGAACCTTATATGGATACAAAGCTTTCCGCCGAGGAGCGTGCCCGGCTGCTTCTTGATGATCTTTCTCTGGAAGAAAAGATGGCGCAGATCGTCGGCATGTTTGCGATCAAAGGATATGAGGATCAGATCGCTGCCTACATGAAACATGGCATCGGCCAGATCAGCACCCTGTTCTTCCGTGAGGAAAAAAGCAAAGGATCTGCAGCCGCCTGGCAGCGTCAACTGCAGCAGCTCATCATGGACAACAGTCCGCACCACATCCCCGCAGTCTTTCACATGGAAGGCCTGTGCGGAGCGTTCATCCAGGACTCCACCGCTTTCCCGTCGGGCATCGCCCGGGGTTCTTCTTTCGATCCGGAATTGGAACGAAAGATCGGCGAGATCGTTTCCCGGCAGGAAGCTGCTTATGCGTTCACACAGATCCTGGCTCCGGTCCTGGACATTTCCCGCGATTCCCGCATGGGACGCCAGGGAGAACCCTATGGTGAGGATCCGACACTGGCAGCTGCCATGGGTACGGCTTACACCAAAGGCATCCAGGAGACCGAGACCGCAGGCTTGAGGCCCGAATCCGTCGCCAAACACTTTCTTGGCTTCCATAATTCCCAAGGCGGCATCCACGGTGCTGATGTGCAGGGGGATGATCATCTGCTGTTGGAGACCTATGGCAAGTCTTTCCAGGCAGCGATCCATGATGGCGGATTGAAGGGCATCATGCCCTGCTACGGTTCCATCGGCGGCCGTCCGATCCATACCTCAAAACATTTCCTTACCGACATCCTTCGAGGTGAAATGGGATTCGAAGGCGTGGTCGTTTCAGACTACGGTGGGCTGGACAATGCTTTCAAAGTGACGCGCGTGGGTGAGACCGCAGCCGATACCGGTCTGATGGGATTGAAGGCCGGTATGGACGTGGAGCTGCCCATGCCCGCTTGCTATATCGCGGATCTGCAGGAAGCTTTTGCCACCGGCACGGCAGACATTGCCATACTGGATCAGGCGGTACTGCGTATTTTGACCGCGAAGTTCCGCATGGGTCTCTTTGAACATCCCTTCGCTTTGACCGGTGAGGCACTGGAGCAGACGGTCCATCATGCGGAAGATGACGCTATTTCCCGTCAGTCCGCAGCAGAAGGCCTGGTCCTTCTGAAAAATGATGGCATTCTGCCGTTGGATGGCTCCGCCAGGACCATCGCTGTCATCGGGCCGCAGGCTGTCAACGCTCGTTACTATTTTGGTGGTTATACGCACATTTCCATGGTCGAAAGCGCCAGATCCGCGCTCAACTCCATGGCCGGCATCGGCGCCGGCGGAGACGCGAAAGCGATCGAGGCTAAACGTGTCCCCGGTACCTACGTGGAGGATGATGAAGCCGAGCGTTTCTATGAAGTCCTTACGCAGCTGGAACCGAATGCCCGCACGCTGTTGGACGTTCTGAAAGAAGCTCTGCCGGACACCCGGATCCTGCACGCTGCCGGCTATCCTAAATTCGGTGCGGATGACAGCGGCTTTGAAGAAGCACTGGAACTGTGCACGAAAGCCGATATCGTCCTCCTGACCCTGGGCGGCAAGTACAGCACCGGTTCCATCGCCACCATGGGCGAAGGCGTCGATGCAACTGTCATCAATCTGCCGCAAGCGCAGGAAGCTTTCATCCGCGCCGCTGCCACACTGGGCAAGCCCATGATCGGTATCCATTTCGACGGTCGTCCGATTTCAAGCGATGCGGCGGACGCGTGCCTGAACGCCATTCTGGAAGCCTGGAGCCCCGCGACTTTCACCGCTGAAGTCATCACTGACGTGCTGCTGGGCCGCACCTCTCCTTCCGGCAGGCTGCCGGTCTCCGTGGCATACAACGCCGGTCAGATCCCGGTCTACTACAATCATCTGAACGGCTCCGCCTGGCACCAGGCCATGAGCATCGGTTTCCAGGACTATGTGGACTGCCCGCACAAACCGCGCTACCCCTTCGGTCATGGACTGACCTACACCTCGTTCGCCTACTCTGATCTGCAGCTTGACAAATCTGAGACTGCACCAGACAGTCCGGTGACTGTCTCCTGCAAGATCAAAAATACCGGCGAACGCGCCGGCACCGAGATCGTACAACTCTACCTTTCTGATCCCCACGCTTCCATGACCCGTCCGAACCAGGAACTGCAGGGCTTTGCCCGCGTATCTTTGGAACCCGGCGAGACCAAGACAGTTTTCTTCATCGTCGCCCCCAGCTTGATGGCCTTCACGGACGAAGACATGCGCTGGAAGATCGAGAAAGGTGAGATCGATGTACGCGTGGGCGCTTCCTCGGATGATATACGGCTGGAAGGCAGCTTCCGCATCACGGAAGACAAGTGGATCCCGGGGAAAGAAAGGAAGTTCTGCGCGGAAGTAGAGATCGGGTAATTCAAGTCTAATATATATACATTAAAAGCCAAGCTATCTTTTGATAAGATAGCTTGGCTTTTGTTATGGTGCTCGCAAATAAAACACTCCATGCATGCGCAAGTCAGTTTGACACCCCTACGAAATTACACTGCTCTCAAACGGTGACGGCCTGAGCGGTTGCCGCACCCTGGTTTGAGACCCCTACGAAATTACACTGCTCTCAAACAGGACTGGATGCAGCTGTACCAAGGCGCGGGTTTGAGACCCCTACGAAATTACACTGCTCTCAAACGTCTCGCAAGATTCTCACAGTTTCTCATGGTTTGAGACCCCTACGAAATTACACTGCTCTCAAACCGATCATCGCCTGAGTATAGGCCTCCTCGTGTTTGAGACCCCTACGAAATTACACTGCTCTCAAACCGATGCCAAGACGGTTCTCGCAGCAACAATGTT
>JAFVHC010000312.1 GCA_017474705.1 Bacillota bacterium | reverse complement strand
TGTTTATGTTCTGATTAAACTCTCCACTGTCCCAACCAGTGTTGGATGTTACTCGATATACATAACCATTAGACCACGTCCATGACTGATTAGCTTCAACATTTATCGACAGATTGCTGCCTGCTGGATAATAGTTTTCAGAGTATAAATCTAAGTTATTCTGATTTTGATTATTCACTGCATAGATTCGTACACGATACGATACTATCTGTGATATCGTCGACTGCGCAAACTCCGCATCCACGCCGTTATTCTTGGGCACCGTGACCGTCGCCGATCCCGTCTGGTTCGTGATCGTAACTCCGGTGATCGGAGCGACCTGCTTCGTCACGGTGTACTGCACGCCTGCGGGCAGCTTCGGTACGCTGATCTCAATCTCCTTGTCGGCCTCTGAGAATGCTTTATGGATCGTTTTGGAGTAATCCGGTCCGGTGATCGTATAGGTCACATCATAATTCGAACCGTTCGGCAGCCCGGTATACGAATCCTTGATGACCAAAGTACCTTTTCCTTGAGCATTCGGGTCTTCTATGAGCTTGTATCGGCCTAATGTGACCGTGATGCTCGCTCCCGCAGGAGCATTGATCGGCTGTCCGTTACTTGTCCAGAGTTTCTCGACCTCTACTTCGGTCTTCTTCGGTTCATTGGTGATGATCTCCTGTTCGGCACCTTCCTTCAAAGGATGCACCGTCGTATCCTTCGTGACCGTTGCCGTGAAGATCTCTTCCGGGTCTTTGGGCTGATACCCTTCAGGATAGGTAGTTTCTTTGATATAGTAAGGGCCTGTCGGGATCGCGTAGAAGTTGACGTATCCGTCTTCGTCGGAAGTCGCTGTAACAGGCTGGTTACCGATCACCAGAGGCGTCGTGCAATCAGGATCTGTATAGAGCGTAAATACAGCACCCTGCAGCTTCAGAGATGGGTCTTTGGCGCTGACTTTATCGAACTGGATCGCTCCGGCCTCTTTCGTCGTTGTCAGAGGCAGGTTGAATTCGATCTTACAGTTGGAGTCGCAGCCGCCGCGCTCGATCCAGAACACTTTCATTTCATGAAGTTTGTTCGGATCATAGGTCTTGCCGGCTTTGCGGAACATTTCTTCGATGGTCGTGTTCGTTCCGGCAATCGCGTCATTGCTGACTCCATCTGCCGCTACCACCGCGTCCACAGTGACGGCGCCGGTCGTGAAGTTGATCTTACCATTCAAAGGCTGATGGACACCGCCGATATCCAGGACCAGCACGTCATCGATGTAGACCCAAAGATCATCATCACCGGAGAATTCGAATTCGATATCGTTTCCGTAGGAGTCCTGCATGTTTTCAGGCAATCGGAAATGCGCGTCCAAGGACATACCGTTATGATGGTTCATACGATAGTGGGTCCCATCCGCTTTTCTCTGCTCGTTCTCTGATATATTCGGATTCAGATAGAGTCTGTCGTTATCGTAAAGGCCCTTCATGTCCGAATACTTATCGAAGGGGAAGAAACCTACGGCTTTATCATTCTTGTTCCAGTTCTTATCACGTCCTGAATTCTGCTCTAATGTACCATCATAGACCGTGAAATTACCGGTCGTCGTATCGAATTCGGCATAGTGCTTATTACTGTCGTAGGAATACTTATCACCGATCTTCTCGAAGAGGTGGTTGGCCGTGTAAGATCTCGTATCATTGGCAGTACCGTCAAAGAGATACGCGAGGCTGTCCGAAGTAGCATTTCCGTTCTGATCTACCGCAAGGACGGGATACCCATCCACAAGATTGTTCTGCACGATGCCCTGCAGCGCACGGATATTGCTGTCCAATCCGGTAAAGTCGTTGATGCCCGGATTGCTCTCATTACTGTTCGAACCCCAGCCAAGGAACCAGAATTTCTTGTTCTGGTTCACGCTGGTATTGTATGTACCGGAATTATTGAGACTGTCTCCATTGATCCTGCAATCATCATGATCCAGAGTGCCCGTAGTACCCGGTACGTCGATATAGTCATAATCGAACAGCTTCAGTTCGATGCCTTCCAGATTGTTATCTATGGTGTCGATCGTGCCCGGGGTGTTGCTGCTCATATCGAACGGTGTGCAAAGCGTGAACTTTTCGTTCGGATCGTTATTGCCGCTGCCCCAGATGCCGAATCCATTGTTTCCACCGTACAGATTGATCGCGTTATGCAGTTCCTCATCGATGCACAGCCTGACGTGATCATTATCACCAGGCGTCACGTCCGCATACAGGATCGTCGGCTCACTGGACAATGAGAACTGACCGTTTTCACAATGCAGATACTGGCCGTTGTTTGCCTTTAGCTTGAACTGATTGCCGGATCCTTTGATGTATTCAAAGGTCCATTTGATGGAATCAACGTTCTCGCAGAAGTAAACTTCCTCATTGACGGTCTCGCCAAGATAATTGATGTTCGTCTGGCGTGAAGTGAACCTTCCGTCGTTTCTCACACTCGCATCAAGGGCGTAACCGCTGGTGTTGCTGCTGTTCGCGATCAGGAGTGCAAACGTCTTGCCATCGACGGTACTTGCGAAGTTGGAGTCTGTGACCTTGATCTGGAAAGTGTCACCATTCTTCATGGTCACCGTCAGGTATTCTTCTGAATCGAACGCTTTCAGCGAGATCATGGCCCAGTCTCCGGCTGCCACAGTCTGCGCATCCATCGCGGCGATCATATCTTCCGTAAGTTCCGCGGAATACTGCACATCCAGATGCTGCGCGTTTTTGATCGCGCCGACGGTCGTATCATTTTCGATCTTTCCGACCCAGACCAGTGACGGATCCGTGAATGTGATGTTCTCCACGTCGGCCATGAACTGTTTCGTCTCTTCGCTGACATGGACGTCGTTCAAAGAAAGCGCATCCTCTTTCGGGATCTCTTCCTCGTTTTCTGCCTGCGCGGCTTTTTCACTTGCTGCCAGCACTTCGAACAGCTGCTCCAGGCTTACATAGCTGCCTCCCGGAAGCGATAATTCATAAGTTTTCCCGTCCACTTCCCAATGGAAGTCCACCGTATACACCAATGCGTACACCGAGAACGAGTCAGCCTCGAACTGCACGGTCTCTTCACTGTTTTCGGAATCCGCGATGTTCTCCACCGGCTCCGTCGTTCCATCGTCCTGCAGATGCAGGATCTGCGGCGTGCCTGCCTGCTTGGTGTCCTTCGGCTGCATGAAGACCTGGATCGGCAGCGCGGGCTCGATCTCTTTATCTTCATAGAAGAAAGTGATGTCCACAGCGTCGACGTGGGAGATCTCTCCATCCACAGCGTCGGACACGGCGTCCATGACGTCTTCTGCGGCCACCGTCCTGACTTCCATGGTCGTGCCATCGGGGAACGCGTCTTCCGGTGCTTCCACGCGCACGGTCATAGTTTCGGTCTCACCGACGAATTCTATGAGCTTCTGTTCTTCTGTCTTTCCCAGTCCTTCCGGATCCGGATTCTCAGGCAGCAGGCCATAGCCGTACAGCGTCTTGTCATCCCACTTGTAATGATGATGAGCGACCTTGTTGCCGTTATTGCCTTCGATGGTCGTGATACCGTCTTTTTCATCGACCTCGGTCACGATGCCCACATGGTCCGGACCTTCGTACTTGTCGATATCGAAGAAGACGAGGTCGCCGGGTTCAGGACGGCCATCCTCCGCCTTCAGGAACATATCCTTTTGGGTCAGAAGCTTCTCCCACTTGGAGCAGGAGGCCGCGCGGGGCATATCCTCTTTCGGGATCTGCGCATAGTGCAGGCAGAAGCCGATGAACATGGCGCACCAATCCTCATAAGGCATGCCGTAATACGCGCCGTAACGGGTATACCCCATGGGTTCTTCATCCACGACCTGATAGTTGCGCCTGCTTTCCGCATAGTCCATCTGGCTTTCCGCCACTTTCAGCAGATCATCCGCCCAGACGCCGGTCAATTCTTCCTCTTTGGGCAGAGTTTCCTCCCACTCGGCCTGGGTCTCCAGATCTGCCTTCGGATCAGAATAGCAGGCGAGCGTGTGCTCGTGCTCTTCCAACGGACAGGTCAGTTTCTTTTCATAGCATTTCTCGGAATGGGTATGGCCTTCGCTCTCTTCCAAGCCGCAGGTCAGCTCACGGACGGTCTCGTAGCAGGCATCGGTATGGATATGGCCTTCGGTCTCTTCCAAAGGACATACTAACTCTGTGACCTGCTCATAGCATTCTTCACCGTGTGCATGATCTTCGTTCTCTTCCAGATCGCATATCAGACGATCAAACGTTTGATAACACTCCTCCGTATGAGTGTGACCTTCGGTTTCCTCAAGGCCACAGATCAGGTTCTGATGCTCGGTATAGCAAGAGTCGTCGTGCGTGTGTCCTTCACACGCCTCTTTGCCGCATACCAGCTCCATGGTGTAACATTCATCGCTGTGGGTATGTTCTTTGATGCCGCAATATGTGGGCCTTTCCAGCGTGATCGCCGGAAGGATCAATGCATAGGTCGTACAGAATACGACCAGGCATGCCAGAGACTGAACGACAGAACGGCGGCGGATCTTTCTTGCCTTTCGGATCGATTTATCATCGGTCCGGCGGATATTCCGTTTCATACATACCCTCCCTTCCTCGAAAATAAATATTGCGCATATAGATTGCATGTTTGTTTTTTGCAAACAACAAAATCAGTGGCGATTAAATAACATACCTGTTAATTATTTAACCCACTGTTGTAAAGAAAAACGCTCTTCTATGATTCGCAAATAACGAACAATACTGATCAAAACTGACTGTGTTGATTCTCGCGTAATAAATTGTACGTTTTTAATTCGCATACCATTAAAGAGCACACTATTTTTTGCATATCTGCAATTATCCCTTAATGTTTATACCACATATCAGGAAAACATGCAAGAATTTTATGCAAAATATAATAAAAATGAATATAAAAAATCGCCGGGTCATAAAATCATATCATGTCCTGTTTTTCTTTTCATAAAATCATATCATCATTGTGTGAAACTAAAAATCGCTTGACAAATCCGGTCGTCCCCGTATAATAAAATCAACAAGCAGTTGGGATGCCGAGCTTACTACGGCATCCCTCTTTTTTTCAGCGAGGTAACGACATGAAACTACTCTTGAGACTCTCCCGCGAAGCGATCCGGTACAAGAAACTGTACGTGATCGCTATCCTTTCGACTTTCTGCCTGACTGTCGTAAACCTGGCGGCACCCCGCGTCCTCTCCCGGATGACTGGCATTGTCAGCAACGGCGTCACCAAGGATGGGCTGAAGACAATCTGGGTACTGACGGCCGCTTTGGTCGGCCTGTACCTGCTCCGGATCCTCTTCCGCTTCCTCAGCAACTATCTGGCACACAAAGCTGCCTGGTATCTGGTCGGAGACCTGCGCACCAAGACCTATGACAAGCTGGAGCGGATGCATCTGGGCTATTTCCACGATAAGCAGACCGGTGACCTGATGAGCCGCGTCGTCAACGATACGCGTGATTTCGAACTGCTCTACGCGCATATGATCCCGGAGACCATCACCAACCTGGTCACCTTCGGCGGTGCCTTGATCATCCTGCTGGTCATCAACTGGAAGCTGGCGCTGATCACTTGTGCGCCGATCCCGCTGATCATGATCTCCGGCATCATCTTCTCTAAAAAGGTCCGTCCTTTCTTCCGCATTTCTCAGAAGAAGATGGGTGAACTGAACGCGAAGCTGCAGGACAACCTGTCCGGCATCCACGAGATCCAGTCCTTCGGGCGTGAGGAATATGAGACCGAGCGCGTGAACGAGCGCAATTTCGAGCACGTGCGCGCTATGCTGAAAGCTCTGAAGATCAGCGCGGTCTTCCATCCGGGCGTCGAATTCATTTCTTCCCTGGGCACCATCCTGGTCGTTGCCTGCGGCGGCTACCTGGCCTACCGCGAAGGCCTGGAAGTGGAAGTCATCGTCGCCTTCCTTCTCTACTTAAGTCTTTTCTATGCGCCTGTCGCCGGATTGGCCAATCTGTTGGAAAGCATGCAGCAGTCCCTGGCCGGAGCCGAACGTGTCATCGCGATCCTGGACGCCCCGGTGGAGATCCTGAACAAACCGCATGCGATGGATCTGTCCAAAGCCAAAGGCGCGCTGGATTTCGACCACGTGAGCTTCTCCTATGAGGATGATATCCCCGTCCTGAAAGATATCTCCTTCCACTGCCCGGCCGGCAAAATGCTGGCGCTGGTCGGCCCGACAGGCGTCGGCAAGACCACCTTGACGCAGCTGATCTCCCGGTTCTATGTACCGGACAACGGCCGGATCCTGGTCGATGGGATCGATATCCAGGATGCGACGATCGAGAGCCTGCGCAGCATCATCTCCCCTGTCCTGCAGGATACGTTCCTGTTCAACGGCACGATCGCCGAGAACATTGGATATGCCGTGGCACACGCTTCTATGGAAGAGATCGAAGAAGCCGCACGGGCAGCCAACATCCATGACGACATCATGGCGATGCCCGACGGCTACGAGACCCAGGTCGGCGAGCGCGGTCTGCGCCTCTCCGG
>JAFVHC010000311.1 GCA_017474705.1 Bacillota bacterium | reverse complement strand
ATCATGATCACCGATCTCTGCCTTGGTGCTCGGGGTGTAGATCGGCTGCGGCAGTTTCTCGGATTCCTTCAAGCCTTCCGGTAGGGTGATCCCGCAGACCGTGCCGTTCTTCTGGTAGCTTGCCCAGCCGCTGCCGGTGATGTAGCCGCGAACGATGCACTCGATGGGCAGCATCTGCAGTTTCTTGCACATCATGCTGTTTCCGGTGTATTCCGGTTTCCGGAAGAATTCCGGCATCTCATTAACATCCGTTGTGATCATATGGTTCGGAACGATATCCTTGGTCATATTGAACCAAAACTTTGACATCTGCGTCAGCACGGTACCCTTCTTGCGAATAATGTTCTTCAGGATCACATCAAAGCAGCTGATGCGGTCCGTTGCCACCATGATCAGGCTGTCGCCGTTGTCATAGATCTCTCTTACTTTACCTTCCTTGATGGGTTTCATCTCGGTTCCTCCTGTATTATATGTTGGATTAATGTTGTGCTTTTTTGAAATACAGTTCGTAGTATAGAATATTTGCCGCTCTATGTCTATATCAAAATTGTACAGAAGTCTAAGAAATTAGAGTTTGTCGATATCCTGCCTTCCTCCTGCTTGCGGGGGGAAGGCAAGGTGAGCCGCTCAGACAAAAGAACCGTCCCCCTGTCTGAGGGGACGGCAAGGAGCATCAAGTCAGCCGGCGCCTTCGTAGCGTTTTACGATGCCGGCGATCTCCTGGGAATACTGCGGATATGCCTTGGCCAGATCCTTGATCTTCTTCTGGGCTTTCTCTGCGATCTCACGGTTATACTCCAGCCGCTCCCGCAGTTTCTGCCGGCGGCCGATCAGCGCATGACGGACTTCCACCATCTCCCTCGGATCGATCAGGGCCTGTGTCTGTCTGGTCCAGATCTCCGGGTCGCGGATGTTCATATCCTTGAGCATCTTCGTCAGTTTATTGTAATAGTACTCCAGATCTTCCTTCAGTTTCTCGTCCTTGGCCCGGGCATTGATCTCATCCATATAGGTTTCACAGTCCGCTTCCAGCTCGGCTGCCGAATCCACGCCGTACTTCATATACAGATAGGACAGCAGGTTCGTATTATTTATGTAGCGGATCTTGACCGTATTCTGCAGGCTGATGGTCTTATCCCGGACTTTTTCCAGCCGCCGGATATCCCTTAACGCATCCTGATAGCGCACAAACAATACGGTAAGCGTCAGCGCGCCGGCTCCGCCGATCAGGAGATACCCCAGCGTTACATCCATCTGATATACAATGTGCAATGCCACCAGCAGGATGATCGCCAGTATCATCGCCCCGCCACAGATCATCGCGATACCGCGGCTGTTGGCTACGATCCCCATGGCTTCGCGCATCTGGTAGCGGCATGAATTGCGTTCCGCTTCCATCTTGCGCATATCCATCTTAACCAGTTTGCGGTAATCCTCCGCTTCCTTGATCTTCCGGATCCCGTTCGGCACTTCGTCTTCGTAACGCTCGATCAGTTTGATCCTGGCCTCACTCAGCTTGCCGGAATCCATATATACCTGACGCCGCTCCTTCTCCAGGTTTTCGATCGTCTGTGCCAGTTCCATGATCACGACACGCACATCTTTGGGCAGTGCCTCGATCTCTTCCATATCAGTGAGCAGATCGGTGACGGCATTGTACTCGCCCTGGCACTGCTCCATTTTTTCCGCCGCTTCCGCCATCTGCCCCATATTCTCGAGCACATAGACGGTACGGGTATCCACATCCTTAAAATACGCAGCACGGGTCTCGGGACTGACTTTTTCGTCATCAATCTCTTCTTCGTCCCAGTCCCCGGGCTCATCTTCAAAGTCCCGATAGTACCAGTTATCCCATTT
>JAFVHC010000310.1 GCA_017474705.1 Bacillota bacterium | reverse complement strand
GAGATCAATGGATGGACGGGTTCATATAGAATGGCCCCTACAGGCGCTGTAATGCCCCTGTTTTCGATTTCACGATGCAAGTCGTATAAATACGCGCCTTCCGCAAGGATCGACTCAGAATCGACGCTCAAGGCTTCCGTGCGCAGGATCCACCCGACATGTCCATCGCCGGGCAAAGAACGAGCTGTCTCCCGAAGACGCTTTTGTTCCGCTGGGTCATCGACGCGCAGCGACACATGGATCCGAGGATCGAAAGGCGTCAGGACCAGATATCGGCCGGGAATCGTATAATGCTCAGTGACACGATAGCCTTTCTTGCCCCGCGGTTCCTGGATGACCTGTACGATGGGCTGTGTACCGCCCTTTACGGCGCCGCCAGCATTCCAGAACCCGGGATGGTCCAACTGCAGATTGACATAGTAAGAATGCAGTGTTCCGGATTCCTTCTGTACCTGCCCTTTGATGATCCGCCCGAGGATGACCGGATCCGTGAGCGAGAAACGTTGGTATTCCGATAAAACGTCATTTTCGATCAGACCTGCGAAAAACCGCTCCGCCGTGCCTTCGATCGTTATGATCTTCTTCTGTCTGTACATAGCTTACATCAACGATACGAACTGACCGTCCACAGTTTGATACAAACGGGTCCGGTGGATGGTCTCTTCATGCAGCCATTCCGGGTGCTCAACGGACGCATAAAAACATTCCAGAAGGGAGTCGACCTTAAGATTCAAGGTACTGCCGCAGGCGCAGGTAAGCAAAAGTGTGCGGGCATCTGTCATTTCAAACTGATAGATCAGATCTTTTACGTCGACATCCAGCCACTGCTTGCGGCCGCGTACCTTGCCCAGTCGGCGGATCATGATCTGGTCCTGCGTCAGGAACGAGGTCACTGCCGAAGTCCAATCAAAACCATTATCAGGGAATGTGATCCGGTATGCAGAAGCAGTCACTAAAGCCATAGCTGTCTCAAAATGCTCAGGCAGCGAGGCACAGCAGGTCAAGGAAAGTCCCGGCGGCAGGACGTCGTTCATGCGTCGAACGATCTCCTCGTTGTCCATCTCCGATTCCAATGTGATATCTGCATACTCATCCTCACTGGTCATACCAAGTGCCAGAGGATTGGCGAATGATAGCAAGGGATGCGGATTGAAGCCCTGCGAATATGCCAAAGGCACTTCCGCCCGCCTGAATGCTCTTTGAAACGTCCGCAGAAGATCCAGATGTCCGATGAACTTCAAAATGCCGGTCTTGGTAAAACTGATGCGTTTATTGATCACGGCCGGCCTCCTCTCCATAACAGATCCCGTGTGCAGCGATCTTTTTTACGCCGCAGCCGGAACAATGCTCACGGCAATTGGCCGTGGTCAGTCCCTGCTTGGCACGTTCATATTCATGATAAAGGAACTCTTTGCGCACACCGACGTCGATGTGATCCCAGGGAAAGATCTCGTCTTTGGCACGTTCTCTTGTGATGTAATAAGAAGCTTCGATCCCGCACTCTTCGATCGCTTCTTTCCAGGCATCTTCCAGGAACATGTCCGACCAGCTGTCGAACCGGCAGCCCTTTTGCCATGCTCTATAGATAAGATCCGCCATCCTGCGGTCGCCCCTGGCGAAGTATCCTTCCAGTGTACTCAAGAAAGCATCATGGCAGTTGTACTGTACTTTACGGTTGCGGATCTTTCCGTTCAGAAACTGCTGTTTGGCCATATAATCCTCGTAGGATGTCTGTCCGACCCATTGAAAAGGCGTGAACGGTTTGGGCACGAAGAATGACGTACTGACCGTTACTTTCAGATCCTTCGCCCGGATCGTTTTGTCGATGGAGAAATACTCGTCCACGATGGCCTGCGCCAGGCGGGCGATCCCTTCGATATCATCCTCGGTCTCCGTCGGAAGTCCCAGCATAAAATACAGTTTGACACGATTCCATCCGCCTTGGAAAGCGAGATGGACGCCGCCCAGGATCTCTTCTTCAGTGATATTCTTATTGATCACGTCGCGCAGCCGCTGAGAACCGCCCTCCGCGGCAAACGTAAGGCCACTCTTCTTCCCTTCTGCCAGGCGCTCCATCAGATCCAAAGAAAAAGCGTCGACGCGCAGAGACGGCAAAGATACATTGATGTGCG